>JACVJG010000467.1 GCA_015711875.1 Candidatus Solincola jinzensis
CGTGGGCGTGGGCAAGACGGTCGAGGCCCTGGCGACGCTCGAGGCCGACGGCGCCTACCCGGCCGTCGTCGTCTGCCCCGTCCAGCCGCGCACCAGCTCGGCCTGCGCCTCGTGGGCGACCTGGTATTTGAGCTTGAGCCGATCCAGCGCCCGCAGCAGGCTGGTCAGGTTGGTGATCTTGGTGGCTACCGTCGTAAAGTGGCTCATGTGCGCCCTCCGCCTGGCCTACAGTTCCAGGCGACCGTCGGGATCGCTCGGCGCCGCGAAGCGGTCGCGTGGAGCGCATCGAGACGGAAAATGGGCAAAAAGCGCGAGGAAGGCGGCATCATCTGGACGCGCACAAGCCGGTCTTCAGGCTTGAGAGCGAGAGGCGGTGGCCCGTGCGCGGAGGTCCCTGCCTTGAACGGCCGCCTTTCACCGCTATCCTCCCGATGCGCGAGAGGGCGATCTGGAAAAGGCGAGGGAGATTGAGTCAAATATGGGAGAAACCCCTCACCTCCACTTACGGTTCCTTTGCCCGAACAGCCTGTCTCCGTCGCAGCGAAGGCGATATCTGGCATGGCGACCCGCATAAAGCGGGTTGACGAGAGATGAGGAGTTTGGAGATGCGAGGTTCAAAATGGGCTTCCAGGGCGGTTTTGGCGGTGGGGGTTTTCATCTGCATGATCGCTACTCCTCTTGCGCTCGCCCAGGGCACGCAGACCCAGATCAAGGAGGTTTTCGCGCAGACGGAGGCCATAAGGAGGCTTGAGGCAAGCCCCGACATCAAAGTCAACTTCCTTTCCAGGGACCAGCTCGAGAAACGCATGCTCGAGGACTTCGAGGAAGAAAACCCCGAAGAGGAGCTGGGTGACGCCGAGGAGATCATGGAGATGCTGGGGTTTATCGACCCCGACCTTGACCTCAAGGAGTTTTATATAGACCTCCTCACGGAGCAGATAGCGGGATTCTATGATCCCGAGGATGACGGTCTTTACCTCATCTCCGAGGAGCAGGAGTCCATGAGCGTGATGGATCGCTATACCCTCTCGCATGAATTCGTCCATTACCTGCAGGACGCCAACTTCGACCTCATGCGCCCGCCTTTCCATGACCCGGAAGACGCCGAGGTGAAGACCGACGACGACACCTCCTTCGCGGCTACCTGCCTGGTGGAAGGGGATGCCATGATCGCCTCGGAGTTCTGGCTCACGGAATACGTTGATGTCTCCGAGATGCTGGAGATGCAGTTGGAGAGCGGGGAATACTCCAGTGAGGTGCTGGACAGCGCCCCCGAATATATTCGCGACGGCCTGCTCTTCCCCTACGAAGAGGGAACGGAATTCGTAAGGTACATCCATAAGAAAGGCGGGTTCTCGGCCGTGGACGCGGCATTCTCCAACCCGCCCACCACCACGGAGCAGATATACCATCCGGAGAAGTATCTCGAGGGAGAGAGGGCGGTGGAGGTCAGGTTGGAGGACCTTGTTCCCACCCTGGGGGAGGGTTTCGAACTCGACTACGAGAACGTTCTGGGCGAGTTCGACGTGTACGAGCTCCTAAAGCCCTATATGCGCGAGAACGCCGCTACTCGCGCCGCCGAGGGATGGGGCGGCAACCGCTACCAGTATTACGGCAACGAGGCTGGAGATAAGCTATTGGTACAGGAATACGCCTGGGACAGCGAGAAGGACGCCCAGGAGTTCGTGTCGGCATACCTGGACTACGTGCAGGGGCGCTTCGGGAAAGAGGCGGGGGAGGGAAAGCCCGCGGGGGCCTGGAAGACCTGGAAGACCAGGGACTATTACCTCGGCATCAAAGTCGATGGCGAAAGGTCCTGGCTGGTGCAGTCCACCGCGGAGATGCCTTTCAGAAAAGCCCTCGCGTCCCTGGGGGAGGAGGGGGATCCCATCCAGGAAGGGGCTTTGGAGGAAGAGGTGGACAGAACGAGCGGGGAAACCGACCTGACCTGGCTGGTGGTGACCATAGTGGTGGGCCTTCTGGTGCTCGGCCTGGCCCTGGTGGTGGCGATGCTGATCATGTACCGCAGGCCGCCCCGGCCTCCCGTGCCGCCTGCGGGGACTTACGGAGGGCCTTACTACTATCCTCCGCAGCCTCCTCCCGTGAACGTCCCGCCTCCGCCTGGCACACCAGTCATGCCGCCGACCCAGGTGCCTCCGCCCCCTGGCGCCGCGCCACCGCCCCCTGGCGTCGCTCAAAACCCCCCTGGCGTCGCGCAACCGCCTCCGGGACCCGCCAGCGGGCCGCCACCCGGCAGTCCTTAACTTTTCAGGAAGGACAAGAAGCACAACTCCCATTGCCGTGCTTTATCCACCTGTGGCCTGAAAAACACGAGGGCTTGTCGGAGTGATCTTCTGATTCCGCCCCCCAAGCCTGAAGCCGATGAGAAGCGGTCTTCTCGATCGCGTCTTGTCGGCTAGTGAAAACCATGGTCACTGCCGGGGCTCCTAATGTGTTGTTCCCCAGGCCCCATGGGTTATAATATCTTCCTGAAAACGACGAAGGGCCCATAGCTCAGTCGGCAGAGCAGCGGACTCATAATCCGCGTGTCGTAGGTTCGAATCATACTGGGCCCACTTCCTCAAAATCCCGCGACTTAGTACGGGCTCGTAAATGGAATCGGCCCGAGCTGAACGAAAGTCATGTTGTTATTGGCCGCGTCCAAGGCGTTCTTTAGCGATTCCTGATACGAACGCCAAGGATCTCCGGAGTAAGCCGTGCCTTGAACGCCCAGCTCTCTGTCGGCTTCGCTCATCAGATCGGCAACGCTCGCGAACCCGGCTGTATTGCTGGAGGTAGCGCCAGGGGCATAGACGAGAGCGTTCGGATTCACAAAACCAGCTTCGA
>JACVJG010000468.1 GCA_015711875.1 Candidatus Solincola jinzensis
AGCTATGGCGCCCGACACGGAGAGAATGGCGAGGGCTATGGGAAGGTCAAAGTTGGAACCCTCTTTGCGCAGGTGGGCGGGAGCGAGGTTGACGGTGATGAGTTGACGGCAGAAGAGCAACTCCGAATTCGCCACCGCCGCTTTTATGCGGCGGTAGGATTCCCTAACCGCCGCATCCGGCAACCCGACCATATAGATGCCGGGCAGATTCCCGGAGGTGTTCACCTCCACCTCCACCTGCACCACCTCCATCCCCAGGATGGAACAGCTTTCTACCCTCGCGTACATCGCATCACCTCCTATCAAATATAGTCATATTGTATAATATTATTATGACAATTAAGTTTGTTATTTCTCGATTTCAGCGGACGCTTCTGACCTCAGGCTCTCCCAACCGGGTCGCGGGTCAACGCTTAACGCCGTTCAAGCATGGTTCCAGGCTGGTTGACGGACCGCATACGCGGTTGCGGGGACCAAGAACGCCTTGTGCCATGAGGCGACGGTTCGGGTACGAGCCCCTCCTCCAACACGCATCCTGTGGGAGGCGGGCACCTGGGCAGGATACAGGGGATTTAAGAACAAGACGCTGTGATGCGAGCGCGGCGTGAGCCTAAGCCAGGCCACCTGGGCTCTGATCCTCCGCTTCAACTGGCGCCTTCTCCCTCTCTTTAAGATAGAAGATGAAGGCCTTTTTCCGCCAATAGTGGCGATTGGCTAGAAGCCTCTCGTGCATGTTAAGGGCTGAATCCAGATGAAGCGTGAACGGTCTTGAAAGAAGCCCGCGGAAAGGGCCAACGCTCCCCTGAACCAAGGGGGAAATCCAGTCCCTTCTGTCCGCAAACACGGGAGGTGTGCGTGAAAAGACGCTCTAAAACGGCGTATAAAGCCCTCAGGGGCTGGCGGTCTCGGTCGCGCCCCGGCCCGCCAGCCAGGAGAACAGGCAACCCAGGACCAAAAAGGCGGGCACCGACCACCATGCGCGCGCCATAAGGCTCCACCCCCCCGATATATAGCCCCTGCGGGATAGATACCAGAGGGCGGGCGGCAGCGTCACCCCTGCGATCAAGGCATTGGTGATCAGCGAGACCAGGATTCCCCTCATACCCACACGCCGCGATATCTTGACGTCGGGGTAATACAGGGCTACAAGCACCGATACCCCCAGAACCACCAGGGCGGCTATGGCCACCGCGGTGTTATCGTAGCTCACCCAGATGGCCACCAGAACGAAGATGAAGAAAAGACCCAGCGCTAAAACCCCATAGATGGCCTTGCGCAGCAGAGACATGAGCGCCAGCCGGAGGAAGGATGGAGGGCGCTGGACGCGCACCCTTCTTACCTCCTCCTCGAACTCCAAGGCCTCCATCTCGTCTGGAACGGCGTTGAGATCCCGCTCGCAGTTGAAGCAGTACTCGTCGCTGTCCAGGTTGTTCCTGCCGCACCAGGGACAGGGTTTCATCGTCTCCCGCCTTTTATGCCGTAAATATCATTACAGGCCAAGGCTGCGCGGCATCACCCATCCTCGCATCCTCCCCGCCTGTCCTCCTCGCAAAGCCGATGCAGTACTCGTCGCTGTCCAGGTTGTTCCTGCCGCAACAGGGACAGGGTTTCATCTATATCACACCTCGTCCGCTCTCTCCATGGCAGGAGAAGAGGGTTCTGGGTGAATCCCCTCACAGATCCCCTACCTCAAAGGCATCCCGCACATGCACTATTCTCCAACCGCTTTCGGCTTTTAGCAAGGCGATCACGTCGAAACGGCACGACTCGCTCACCCTCGCTTTTTCCGCAAGGTAAAAAGACGCCGCTCGGGCCATGCGCTTCCTCCTGCGCTCGTCCACCGCGCCCAAAGCCTCCTCGAAGTCTCCGGCGCGACGCGTCTTAACCTCGCAGAATACCAGCTCTCCCCCCTTGGTGGCTATCACGTCCAGCTCGCCGTGGGGGCAGCGGTAGTTGCGATCAATGATACGGTAACCCCGACGCTTGAGAAAAGCGCAGGCCGCCTCCTCGCCCGCGGCCCCCAGCTCATGGATACCCATCTCTATTCCGTCCCCAGCCCTCCGCAAACCGTTCCCCTGGAAGCCTCTCGATCCCAAAGGATAAGCTCTGGCGGCGACATACCCGAGCGGAGAGGGCGAGCGACCTAATCATACGGTGACCTAAACCCCAGAGGATAAGCCTGCTACGATAAAAACGAGGACCTGGCCCCGTTACGCCCGTTGCAATCATGCGTTGGCCTCAATCCCGAGGGATAAGCTCCAACTGCGATACGCGGCGGAAACTTCCTCGGTGGCACGGAGTAGTACCGTGCGCCGCTATGGCGCCGAGATGGAAAGCCGTGCCGTAACCCTTATGTCTGTCGAACCCGTATTGCGGGCACATCACCCACCAGTGCCACATGAGGTGATCCCTTATCACCTTGGCGAGAATGGAGGCGGCAGCCACGCAGCGGCAACTACGGTCCGCGTGGACCATGCTCCATTGCGGGATGTCAAGGTCGTACACGTGGTAATAATCGACCAGCGCCAGGTCCGGGGGAGGAGAAAGTCCCGACAGTGCTTCCCGCAACGCGGAGACGTTGCATTCCTGTAGTCCCTTCGCGTCGATCTCCTCCGGAGACACGCAGGAGAACGACCAG
Organism: Candidatus Solincola jinzensis; assembly: GCA_015711875.1. The sequence goes on from JACVJG010000468.1 coordinate 2,639, forward strand.
CTCTCGGCCATCTCCAGGATGTATGCGAAAAGCTTCCGCCGGGCCTTAGGAGTAAGGCGCTTGGAATCGTCCAGCCCCTGCAACCCCTCTATCTCCGCATCGCTTGGGAGTATGACCGCTGCCGCCACCAACGGTCCCGCCAGCGCTCCCCTGCCCGCCTCGTCGGCGCCGGCCACGCGCAAGAATCCCATGCGGTAAGCCCATG
>JACVJG010000469.1 GCA_015711875.1 Candidatus Solincola jinzensis
GCCCGAGCCCACTTCCAGGAAGCCGATGGCACTCGCACCCCTGACGCGTGGGGGAACGTTGAACCTGCAACAAACCGCTTGCCTGTGGTTTGTTGTGCGTACCTTACGCGTGAGCGAAACGGTGCGTTTGGCCAGTTGCGATCCCTCGCTCGAACCCTGGTTTGCCGGACCGGGGAGACAAGCGGTATAGACCGGTCACGGGTCTACCTCCTTGCCCAGGGATCCGATCCCCCATGGCCGCCGGGAGCCCGGGGCTAGCCACGGGCCTTGATCCGGAGGGGACAGATAGCGGTGCCGTGAAGCGGATGAGGATTTTTCCATCCAGCCCGGCAGGGCACCGCTTCCCGCGCCATGCGGCGGGGAGTGCCCAGATGGCCTCCCCGCGCCAGCCCCCGCAGCCTCCGCCCGCGGACCTAAAGATCCTCGTGATCGTGGATGGAGGCCGCGGGGGACCATCCGTTCACCTTTACCCTCAAGGATATTGAATCGCCGACATAGGAGATCCCCAGGCAGTTGAGGCGCAGGGTTAGGGTGTATTCCCCCTCCTCGAAGGGGGCCTGGAGGAGGAGGGGAAAGCCTTCTTTCTGGCCGGGAGCGAGGTCGCACGGCAGGAGGCCCTGCTGCACCATCTCCCACGCGGGGTTCCCCTCCCTGGTCCAGAGCGCGGTTATGGCCACGCCGCCAACCACGCCCGGGCGCTCCCGCTCCCAGAGGGCACCGCTCCCGTTACGGACCACGACCGGCAGGGAGATGCATCCACCCGCGCGGAGCTCGAGCGCGGGAGCGCCCTCCTCAGCAGGCCCGGTGCGCATGCGATACGAGGCGGGAAGCAATAGGCAGTTCTTGCCGTCAGGCTCCCGCTTTTGCGCGGCGAGGGTGCCGGTGGCGGTTTCCAGGCTGAATCCCGTACCCGAACCAAGACCCGCCGCTTTCGGGTCATGGTATGGGGAACGGCACGATATGGAGATGGTATATTTATCCATATATGCGTTCAAACCTTCCTCCCCTTCCTCTTTGCTCGGCGCGGAAAGCCCATCCCCGGCGTACTCGAGCGACCCTTGCAGCTCGCCCGCGGATTCAACGGGCAGCGCGCTTCCCACCGCGACCCTGGCCTCCCAGGACATCCCCTGCAGGGCGCCGCCCTTCACGCTCACGCTGAGGGTGTATTCGCCCGCCGCGTCCGGCGCCTCCAGCTCGAAGGGAGCGGGGGCGTTTTCCTCCCCAGCGACGAAGAAGGGGCAGTAGAAGCAGGAGCTCTCACGCCGCACCACCTCTCCGGCGCCGTCTCTCCAGGTGGCCTCCACGGGCTGGCGCCTTTCGTCCAGGTTTACGAAGGGGAGAGGACCGGGGTTGTGGAGCAGCAGGGAGGCGGAAAGGTCCTTCCCTGGTTCCGCCACACCGGGGACGGCGAGGCGTATCAGCAGGCCGGCGGCGGGTACGGTATCAAGGGGATCGAGGCGGAAGAGGCTCAGGCCGTCCGGGTAATCCTCCACCAGAGATACGCCACCGGCGCCCTTCAGCTCGCGGCGCACCTCGGCGCGGCGCTCTGGGGGGTAATAATCCCAGCGCACCACCAGGCGGTTCACGCCCGCCCCGCGCAGGAACTCCAGGGAGCGGGGAGAGGGAAAGGAGGCCATCTCCACCAGGGCGCGGCGGTAGAAGATGGGGTAGTAACCGCTCATGCCGTTGAGGAGCTTTTTCCAGTTATAGGTGGAGAAGTAGGTGGCGTCCTGCTCCCGCAGGGCGGAGAGGAAAGTGTTGTCAAGGGTGCCGAAATTCAGGGTCAGGGGGTCCTCGAAAACCACGCTGTTGTCCACCAGGGGCATGGGCACCTCCGCCACCACCGCGCCCTCCTCCCGTGCCAGGTCACGGTACACACGCGGCACTTCGTCCCCCACCGCCACCGCGGAGTGCGGGAGGTTTACCACCGCGAACTCCAGGAGCAGTAAGACCGTCACGGCGACCGCTGCGGCGGTTCCCCAGGTCCGTCCGCGCCTGTCTCTTACGAGCCCCTCCAGGTAGGAACAGCCGTAGGCCACCATGACGGCGAGGGAAAGCAATACCATTATATGGTAGCGTACGGGAAAACGCACGAAGCCGTAGATGGGGAGCTTATGCAGCAGCCTGTAGGGGAGGTTGGGGACGCCGTGGAGCTCCGGGCCAAGGGAGAGGACGAAGCAGGTCAGGCCGAGGACGGTGAAATAAGCGAAATACGCCCTGCGTGGGGCGGCGCCGCAAAGAGCCGTGGCACCCCCTCCCGTTTCGCTCCCGCTCTCGGCATGCGGGTGCGCCAGATCCGCCGTGCCGCTTTCCGGTCGGCCTGAGGCGGCCGACTCTCCAGCCTGGTGAGCGCCGCATTCCGGGCCCGGCCCGGGATCATGGGCGATGTTCGCAACTCCCTCGGGCCGCGGGAGCGGTCCACCTGGCGCGCCGGGCTGGAGCGCGGGTGATGGATCCCGGGTGTCCCCAGCGTCCTTGAGGCCGGGATCGCTCGCTCCTGGCGGCCTTTCCTCCCCGGTGACCCTCCCGCCGCTCCCTGCCCCGCGGGTTGGCGCGATCATCCCGAGGTCATCGCAAATCCCCTTATCCACCTGATCTCGCCCTTGCGTTCCGCTTTTCCTCGGGGAATCGGCGCCTCGTGGCCGCTCGCGCTTAATCATCACCGAGAGAAAGGCCAGCAAGAGGAGAGGGAACACCAGAAACCCGGGGAAGAGGGCGTTTCCCTCCCCGGGATTGCCGGTGGCGAAGAGCCCGAGCTTGCCGTAAAGGAGGTTCTGGGGGAGCACCCGCAGGTAGTCCCGCGGGCGCGCGTGAGCGATGGCGTTGATAGCCGGCTCTCT
>JACVJG010000470.1 GCA_015711875.1 Candidatus Solincola jinzensis
GGCGAGGTGACGGCGACCTGCTCGCCACGCCCGAAGGCGTCGTCGCCGTTCTCGTCCCTCTCCGTTACCTTCAGGTACATGTAGGTGCTCTTGTCCACAGTGACTTCGGGCGACCATGTGACGGCCCGGCTTTCCTCTCCCGGTGCGAATTCCTTCTCAGCCGCCACCACGCCCCCGGCGGCGACCAGCTCGAGGCGGGCGATGCTCTCGTCATCCTCCACCGCCACGTCGAAACGCGCCTTTTCGCCGCAGGCATGAGCCACCGACCCCATCCAGTGTTCCCCCAGCCTGAAGACCGCCTTCAGGTCGGGGTCGTCGCTGGAATAGACCCTGCGCTCCCGAATTGCTGCCAGGATATCCTCTCTGGCAAGAGCGGGGCTCACTACCACCGTGCGGTGGCTGAAGGCAGAAAGGGAGTGGTTGTCCTGGTTGTCGGCGGGAGCCAGCCTCCATCCTTGGTCCAGGGCGAGGGGGTAGCGCTCGAGGTGCACGCCGGTGTTGTTGCCGCTGGGCCCGTTGCCGGTCTCATACAGGCACACGTTGTCCGCCACCTCCCGGCGGTAGGCGAAGCCGTCGAAGTGGGTCTCGAACCTCGCGGGGTGGTTGAACTGCGCTAAGGCGTCCGCGGCATCGATCCAGGCGTAGAACGATCCCAGGTCCGGCGTGTCGCTAACGTCGGTGAACTCATCGGTGCCCAGGACGCAGAAGTGACCGTCAACGGGATGCGTCCACTCGAAGCCCCTCAGGGCCACGAACTCCCCCGCTCGGTAGAAGGCGTCGGCCTGCGAGCCGGTATCAGACCACTCCTCGTCGCTGAGGTCCTCGCTATGGTCGGTGATGGCGTAGAAATCGAAACCCGCCACGTCCCTGGCCCAAGCGTAACCCTGCGCCGGAGTACCCGTGCCGTCTGAGTAAGCGGTGTGGGAATGCAGGTTGCCGTAATAATGATTCATCCCCTCCGATAGCGCCCGCACGGGGCTTCCGCTTCCATCCCCCCTGGAGGGGTAGGCGGTCGCGGACGATATGCATTGCATCGCAAGTAGCGCGATCATCACCGCCCGTGCTGCGGAAGATATGGGATTGTTTTCCTTGTTCATCCTGCCCCGTTCCACCCTACCGGATACCCCTTCGCCCTGAACATACCATGCTCTTCCAGAAAGCATCAAGCGCGAGACATGCCCTCCCGGGCTCGCGCTTGCGAGGCCTGCCGGCGACGATAACCCGCGCCAGCGCCGGCCGGGGGGCGCCGATATCCCAAAGCATCCCCCGGGTAGAGGCACGGATTACCTGTTCAAGGGTCGCGGCGAAGATATCCGCGCAAAGCCCCCGCTCTCGCGGGCTGTGGCGTATCCCATCTTTTTCCTGCTGCATCCTCTCATACCAACACCAGGAAATCGTCGTGGCTTGAGCGTCATCGCGGCGCGCAGTGCGCCCCGGGAAAAAATCAAGCCGGGGACGTCCTGCGGGCGCCCCGGCTCCACGTCTTCCCCGCTTAACCCTTCTCGATGTCGGATGGGATGGGCTCGCCTTTGAACTCCACCCCGCTCCAGGGGGGCTCGCCGGTCTTGAGGCATTCCCAGCCCCCCAGCATGTTGTTCATGATAAGCACCGCCTGGAAGGACTTGCCTCCCGGCACCTCCACCTTGACCACCTCCCAGTTGGGGTTCTGGGAACTGCGCTTGGCAAGGGTGACCGACCACTGCTCAGAACCCGCCGTGGACTGACCCTGCGCCTTCAGGTAATCGATCACCGCCTGTTTCTGATCCCCCATCTTCTCTTCGTCGCTCCCGATCTTGAAGATGGCCTCATTGCTCTTGCCGGCGTCGGTTTTCACCGTGACCCCGTAGGTGTTAGGGCCAAGTTTCGAGGGCACCACCATGGTTATGGAGGAGTCAGACCATTTTTTCACCTCCGCCGTGCCGGTGCCGAAGAGCACTTTGCCGCTCCCCTGCGCCTGCCCGAACCCGGACCCCTTGATCACTACCTCATCCCCAGACTTGCCGCTTTCGGGCTCCAGAGCGGTTATCCTCGGCCCCCCGGAGGCCTTTCCGGTGACCTTGAACTCCACCTCGTTGCTGGCTCCCTTGTCCGTCTCCACCCTGACGCCGTAAGCGGCCTCGGCCATGTCCGCAGGGACCTTCACGGTGATGACGGTATCCGCCCACGCCACCACCTCGACCTGCTTGCCGCTGAAGAAGACCACCCCCGTTCCCTGCGAGGAGCCGAAACCGCCGCCCTTTATGACCACCTCGCTCCCCGGAGGCCCGCTCTCCGGCTCCAGGGACTTGATCTCCGGTTTTGTCGCTGCCTTGCCGCAACCCCACACTGCCAGCAGAAATACCGCGAGCAATGCCGCCAGCGCAAGAGGCAGAGCCGCCTTTCTGGACCTTTTCCTCATCTCTTGACCTCCTCCGTGCTCCGGTCAGGATCGATTTTCAAGTATTTCTCGCGTCTTCCTCCTTTTCCCTTCCCTATAAGGGGCTTTTCGCCGCATCATATGCACAACATGGTTTATCCTCATCGATGGGACATCATCGCCAGCTGCGAGCAGCCTCCGGGATGACAAAGCACGGGGGAGGGGCCGTCCCCTCCTCCGTGCTCAAGCCGACGTCTAGGGTATGGTGACCGAGGCCTCGGCGGATGGCGCGGAATCCGCCTGCACGGTGGGGAAACCGATGGCCGGGGCGGGATAGGGCACCAGCGGCAGGTAGCCGACGGCGTTGGTGGCTATCACCCGGTAGTAATAGGTCTCGCCCGCCAGGACGTCCGTGTCCGTGTACGACCGCGCGCCCGTCCCCTCGCGGTCGCTGCTCCATACGTTGGCGATGGTCTCCCA
>JACVJG010000471.1 GCA_015711875.1 Candidatus Solincola jinzensis
GGGGGGGTGCAGCAGGACGTGATCCTGCTCACGGGCGACGTCATGGAGCCCGATGCCCTGGCGGCCATGGTGGAGTTCCAGAACAAGATCGCCGCCACTCCCTATTTCAGCGAGAACGGCAGCTCAAGCCTGGGCGAGCTCCTCATCGATTATCGCGTCGAGACGGGCAAGGCCGGCCCGGGGGACGGCCCGGAGGCCGCGTTGCCCGCCACCAAGCTGGAGGCAGAGGAGACGCTCGCCGAGCTGGGGGCGCTCATGGGCCCCCAGGAAGGGAAGCTGGTCTCGGATGACCACCAGGCGGCCCTGATCAGCGTCTTCAGCGAGGGGGCCAAGAGCAACCAGGAGATGCTGGACAAGGACCGCATTCTCGCCCAGGCCGCCGAGGAGGCTTTCGGCGCCATCGGCCTTAGCTGGCATGTTGGGGGCATCACCCCCCTTACCGCCGATATGCTCGGGAACCTGGTCCCCACCCAGATCTGGACGGCCATCCTCGCCCTCTGCCTCTCAGCGCTGGTGCTGGTGCTCATCTTCCGTTCCCTGATCTTCGGGCTGGCTACCCTTTCGGTGCTGGTGGCGGGAATAGCCGTGGAATTGGGTTTCCTTTCCCTCATGGGATGGACCCTTGACATGATGACCGTGCTCATCTCGTCCTTGGTCATCGGCATGGGCATCGACTATGGCATCCACGTGACCCACCGCTTCATGGAGGAATACGAGCCGGGGGAAACGACCGTGGCGGACGCCCTGAGGTCCTGCGTGACCAGGGTGGGCAAACCGCTCCTAGCCAGCGCCGTGGCCACCAGTGGGGCCTTTCTGGTGGTCTCGTTCTCGCGCATGGCGCCCATCCGCCGCTTCAGCCTGGTCACCGCGCTGTCGCTGATAGCCTCTCTGGCGGCCAGCCTTCTGGTGCTCCCGTCCATCATCACCCTTATAGCCAAGCGCCATCTGCTGGTGCGCGAGAAGGCCCCCACGGAGGCATCCGACCTCACTCCGGCGGGAGCCGACGCCGCGGGCGGCGCCAAGGGCTGAGGCACGGCGGGGGTCTCAGCCCAGCTTGAGCAGCCTCGCGAAGGCCTTGCCCATGATGATCTCTATTTCCTCGGGGGTGAAGGAGACCTCAGGGCAACAGCTCAGGTCAGGCTCTGTCAACGCCTTCACCCAGTTTCCCCAGGGACAGAGCACGTTGAGGTAGGGGCCGTCGGTTCCGAAGAAGACCCTCCATGGCCCCACCTGGTCGAGAACTCTCCGCAGCATGCGATAGAAGTCCTGCGGGTGGTTGATGTAACGCATCTGCCATCCCGAGAAGTCGAAGTAGATGTTGGGCTTTATCTCCGCCACCAGCAGGGCTTCCTCCCACATGGAGTGGGCGCAGTGGGCCATGATTATGGGCAGGTCGGGGAAGTCGGCGGCGACATCATCCACGTAGATGGGTTGTGTAAAGCGGAATTTCATGGGCGCGGGCTGGCTGCCGGTATGGAAGAGCACCGGAATGCCGTATTCCATGCACTTCTCGTAATAGGGGTATGCGACGGGATCGTAGGGGTAGTAACCGGTGGTGGGGTGGAGCTTCAAGCCCTTCATCCCCCAGTCCTCCACCGCACGCTTGAACAGGTCGAGACCTTCGGGGCGACGAGGGTCGATGGCGAAAAAAGATACCAGCCGGTCCGGGTAACGCTTCGCCGCCTCGGCCACCATGCGGTTCTGCTCCTCGATGGAGACGGGCGGCTCGCCCGCTGCGAGCCCGTAATCCACCGCGAAGACGCATGCCATGTCCACCCCCGCCTCGTCCATGTTGGCCACCGTCTTCTCCCCGGTGGTGTCACTGAGCACGGGCATGAGGTTGTCGATGAGAGCCGCCGGGTCGGGGTATTCCCCCGTCATCTTGCCCATGGGCGCGGTGGCCACCCTGGCCATGCCGATGAAGAAACTGCGGTCGATCCAGTCCTCCGCCACCAAGTGCACATGGCTGTCGATGATCATCGCACGTCACCCCTTTCGCATAGGAAGCCTCTGGCCGATAGCAAGAGTATATGTCTATATGCGCGCGTTATAAAGATAAATGGAAAGGCGGGCGTGCAAAGGCTTGCGGGCGGTAATAATATGGTCAGTGAAGCGCGGTTCGCGAGGTCAGGCGACAAGTCGAGGGCACAGGCTGAAAGCGGACGCGGCGCGGTGGTCGGAGGCGACTGAAGGGCTTTCGCCGCGAAGACGGTTTCGCTCTGGCGAGACCCCATCGCGGTGCGGGATGGCCAGGAAAAAAGGAACGGAGGGAGTTCTGGCATGCTCGGTATTTACTTCGATGGCGGCGTGCAGTTGAGGGATGACCTGCCCCGGCCGGAAGCGGGTCCCGGCGAGGCGCTGATAAAGGTGATGGCCGCGGGGATCTGCCACACCGATCTGGAGATCGTCAGGGGATACATGCATTTCCAGGGGATCATGGGGCACGAGTTCGTGGGGGTGGTGGAAGCCGCCGACGACGCCGAGCTGGTGGGCAAGAGAGTTGTGGGCGAGATCAACTGCTGGTGCGGAGTATGCCCGCTCTGCATCGACGGAAAGACCAACCACTGTGCCCAGCGGACCACGCTGGGGATCAGCGGACGAGACGGCGTGTTCGCCGAATACGTGGCCCTTCCCGTGGCCAACCTGCACGTAATACCCGATACCATGCCGCTGTATTCCGCCGTGTTCGTGGAGCCGCTGGCGGCGTGTTTTCGTATCCTGGAGCAGGTGCACGTCAGCCCGCGGCTGGGGGTGGCGGTGCTGGGAGACGGGAAACTGGGCCTGTTGGCGGCGCAGGTTATGCGCCTGACCGGTTGCCGGCTGCTGGCCATCG
>JACVJG010000472.1 GCA_015711875.1 Candidatus Solincola jinzensis
CTCTCGACCAGCCCGCGCATACCGGGGACCGACGGACGGAAGATGAGCAAGAGCTACGGCAATTTCATATCCCTGACCGATCCCCCCGACGAGATAAGGAGGAAGACGCTCTCCATGATCACCGATCCCGCGCGGCGCACGCGCAGGGACCCCGGCGACCCCGAAAAGTGCAGCGCCTTCCAACTCCACAAGGCCTACAGCGTCGATGACCTCGACGACATAGCGGAGAAGTGCCGCACCGCCGCGAGGGGCTGCGTGGAGTGCAAGGGCATGCTGGCGGAGAGGATCGTGGAGTCTCTTCTCCCCTTCCAGGAGCGGCGCGGGGAGCTGGAGAGCAGGCCCGGGTACGCGTGGGAGGTCATGCGCGAGGGCCTGGAGAAGGTACGGCCCATCGCGCGGGAGGTGTTGCGAGAGGTGAGGGAGCGCATGGGCATCGACTGAGGGGGGATATTGCCTTATCAGGTCAAGCTTCCGGTCTTCGAGGGGCCCTTCGAGCTCCTGCTGCACCTCATCGGGCGCAGGGAGATCGATATCTACGAGATCTCCATAGCGGAGATCACCGACGATTACCTTGCCTATGTAGAGGGCATGCGGGAACTGGACCTGGAGGTGGCCACGGAGTTCCTCCTCATCGCGGCCACCTTGCTGAAACTGAAGTCGGATGCCCTGCTGCCCGCGCCTGAGAAGGAGGTGGAGGATCTCGGGCCCCTGGAGCTACGGGAGGAACTGCTGTGGCGGCTGGTGGAGTACCAGAAATTCCGCAACGCGGCGGCGGAGCTGGAGGCGAGGCTGGAGCGCGAGGACAGGTACTATTTCCGTCAGGTGGACCTGGAGGAGCCCTTCCGTAACCTTGTCCCCGATGTGTTGAGAGGGCTGACCCTGGAGGCGCTGGTCGCCAAGGCCAGGGAGCTGGTGGAGGCCGAGGCCGAGACGGAGGTGGACGTGGGCTACATAGCGCCTATCCGGGTGAAGGTGGAGGATTTCATAGAGCGGGTGAGGAGCGCTCTGCGGGTGAGCGGGCGCACAAGCTTCCGCGAGTTGACCAGCGATTGTGTCCTGCGCATAGAGGTCATCGCCTTCTTCGTGGCCTTGCTGGAGCTCTTCAAGCGCGAGGAAATAGACCTGAGGCAGGCGGTGCGCTTCGGCGATATCGAGGTATATGCACTTGGGGAGGAAAGGGATGGAGATTAAACCCATAGGGGGTGCCATCTGGAGGACCGGCGCCGGCAGGGATGACGTGCGGGAGATGGAGGGGGTGAAGGGGGCGCTCGAGGCCATGCTCTTCGTCGCCGACGAGCCCCTTACGCCTCGCAGGCTGGCGGAGGCCCTGGAATGCGACGAGGGCACGGTGCTTTCCGCTTTGCAGGAGCTGCGGGACGAGTACGTGCGCTACAATCGCGGCATGCAGCTTCGCGAGCTGGGGGGAGGCTGGCGCATGCACACCCATCCCGCCTACGCCGCGCAGATCGAGAGGCTCCTGCTCGCCTCCCGCCGCACCAGGCTCACCCGCGCCGCGGTGGAGACCCTGGCCATCATCGCTTATATGCAGCCTATCACCCGCACCCAGGTGGCCAACATCAGGGGTGTGCAGTCGGAGAACATGGTCAAGGCGCTGGAGGAGATGGGCCTGGTGGCGGAGGCCGGTAAGGAGAAGGCTCCGGGAGGTCCCGCCCTATACGTCACCACCGAGAAGTTCCTGGAGCGATTCGGGCTCAATAGCCTGGAGGAACTGCCCCCCCTGGAGGATTTCCAGCCTGACGCGGAGACGGTGGATCGTATCGCGCGCTCCCTGTCCGGGCAGGAAGTGCGCCCTCATGGGGAGAACGTGAGCGGCGGCGAGGAGCTGGCCGGCGTGCAAGACGAGCTCGCAGGGGAGGAAGAGCCTGGCTTTTCTGCCCCGGAAGCTCTTCCAGGGGAGATATTAAGCGCTGATGACGGCGGGTCGTCCCTCGCCATGCCGCCGGCGTACGGGCCGGGCTCGGAGAGCGGAGGGGTGGGGGGTGGCCCCTGAGGAGAGGCTGCAGAAGGTCCTTGCGGCGGCGGGGCTGGGATCGCGTCGCCGGTGCGAGGAGATCATCGCTGCGGGAAGGGTGAGGGTGAACGGGCGCCAGGCCGTCCTGGGAGACCGCGCGGATCCGGAGCGCGACGAGATCAGCGTCGACGGTGTGCGTATCGACCCCAGGGTGGAGAAAAAATACCTGCTCCTCAATAAGCCACCGGGATATGTCACCACCGCGAGGGACACGCGCGGGAGGCCCACGGTGATGGACCTGGTGAGAGGAGAGGGCCGGGTCTTCCCGGTGGGGCGGCTGGATATGGATACGCGAGGGCTGCTGCTGCTCACCAACGACGGCTACCTCGCCCATCGCGTAATGCATCCCAGCCACGCAATCGACAAGACCTACCTGGTGACGGCGGAGGGGCGCCTGGGGCGCCGCGGTTTGGCGAGACTGCGAGGGGGGGTGGAACTGGAGGAGGGGATGACCGCACCCGCCAAGGTCCGGGTGATCGAGAACGAGGGGGGACGCTGCGTGCTCGAGATCACCATCCACGAGGGGCGCAAACGCCAGGTGCGGAGGATGTGCGCGGCGGTGGGCTTGAAGGTCACGGACCTGGTGCGCATACGCCTCGGGCACCTGGACCTCAGGGGCGTGGAGGAGGGGAGCTACCGCCCGCTCTCCAGAGAGGAGGTGGAGCCCTTTCTGGAGGGAGATCGACGGTGGGGCGAGTGAGAAGAATGAAAACCGCAGGGTTACGATAATATTTTATCTTATATTGACTTACCATAATATACCATTATAACCGCGCCGTGATGGATTATGTG
>JACVJG010000473.1 GCA_015711875.1 Candidatus Solincola jinzensis
CGCTTATGGATACCGATGTGAGCATGAAGTCTCCGGCCGAGTCGTAGGACTCAGCGCCCTCAAGCTCGAGGTCACCTTGAAGGTCGAACGCGGGCCCCGGGCTCTCCAGTAGGAAAGCGGTGGGAACGACGGTGACCATGAAAGCCAGCGTCAAGAGCAGCGGCAACGTTACCCTGGCAAGGGCGCTTCCCAGGGTAAGAGGTACGGCGGGAGGCATCGGCGCCCTTGTGCGTCGTTTTTCTACACCACCGTTCCGGGCCCTAGTGCCCGCCCTCCTCTTTTCGGTGTGGATTCCTTTTGCTCTCATCGCTTTTTACCCTGCCCCTCCACATGCCCATTCAATGCGCCTGGCAATCTACGCTCCTCAGGTCGTCCCCTTCCCGTTTCCCCGCGCTTGATAGATTATAACGGCCGCCTCGGGTGGCGGCTTGAGCGGGCCCACCCCCGCCATGTAAGGCTGGCCCACAGGACCCGGTCGTGTCACGCGTGAAAAGCTGGCCCACGGGACTCGGTCATGCCATGCGACTCTCCCGCTCTCGCCAACAGGCGGATGGTCAGGTAGCGCGCGTTCTTTTTGATTCTCTCGACCTGGAATACGCGATAAAACCTCATGCCGGACAGGCGGACCGACCCACTCAAAAGACCAGGTCCGCTTCGCGGCCGCACCTGCCGCACCTGATCACCCTGGGTCCCCCCACGGCAGCGCGGACGCCCCGGGCAGCCTTAGAGGCGAGCAAAAGGCATCTTCGCGGCTATATTGACGCTGACCCACTCAAAAGACCAGGTCCGCTTCGCGGCCGCACCTGCCGCACCTGCCGTCCTTCACTCCCTCCACGACGGCGCGGTAGCCGCGGCGGCTCACCAGGAGGTTTCCGCACGCGGGGCAATGGGTTTCCGACCCGTCCTTGACCATCACGTTTCCGAGATAGACGTAGTGGAGTTTCTCCCGGGCGATCTCCCTTGCCCGCAGCAGGGCCTCGAGGGGCGTGGGCTCGATGGTCATCCTGTAGGAGGGGAAATAGGCCGAGAAATGCAGCGGGACCTCCGGCCCCAGAGAGGCCACGAAGTCCACCAGCTTGCGGAAGAGCTCATCGGAATCGTTGAGGGTGGGGATGACCAGGTTGGTTATCTCCAGGTGTATTCCCGCGTCCTTAGCGGCCCGGCAGGTGGCTAGCACCGGCTCCAGCTTGGACTTGCATATCCTGCGGTAGAACTCCGGGTCCATGGACTTGACGTCGATGTTCATGGCGTCGATATGGGGCGCCAGTTCCGCGAAAGGCTCGGGGTTGATGGAGCCGTTGGTCACCAGCACGTTCACGAGGCCCCTCTCCCTGGCCAGGCGCGAGCACTCCAGCACGAATTCGTACCATATGGTGGGCTCGTTGTAGGTGTAGGCTATGCCCACCGAGCCGTGGGCCAGGGCCTCCTGCACCGCTCGCTCCGAGGTGATCTCGGCGGTGGGAGCGCCAGGTTCGAGCATATGCCAGTTCTGGCAGAAATCGCAGTTCTGATTGCAACCCCGCGTGCCCAGGGAGTAGATGGGCGAGCCGGGATGGAAATGGTAAAGGGGCTTCTTCTCGATGGGGTCCATGCTCCGGGCCATGGCGCGGTTGTAGATCTCGGAGTAGAGCACGCCGTCGATGTTCACCCGCACCTTGCAGAAGCCCTTGCGGCCCTCCGCTATCACGCAGTCCTGGGGGCAGAGCAGGCAGTGCACCTTACCGCCCTCCACCTTCTCGTAATATAGCGCCTCCTTCATCTCCCCTCCTCTCATCCCTTTTATTCTACCCCCAAGTACTGGGGCCAACGTCGGGTTCCTCGTATCCCTTCACCCAATCAAGGATTCTACCCCCATGTGCTGGGGCCAACGTGCCGAGTAGTTTTGTGGACCGAGATATGCGACATTTAACCTCATATACTGGAACCAACGCACAGGTGTCAGGGCACGCATGGTGCCTCAGGCATAGGTCTCAGGCATAGATTTCACCCCATCTCGATCGCTATGGCGAGGAACGATGCTTTTATCTCTGTCTCGGGCATCAGGCGAGGCTTGACCCCAGTGCCTGTATCTCGGGCATCAGGCGAGGCTTGACCCCAGTGCCTGATTCTTAGAAGATGGCCAGGATGAGGTGGGCGAGGCCTCCCAGCAGCAGCGCCAAAAGGACGGTGGATGCGGTAATGGCAAGGGTGGCCCCTCTTCCCAACTCCTTCCAGAGCACCGCGAAGGTGGCCACGCAGGGGATGTAGACCGCGCACACCAGGGCGAAGACGAAGATCTGCCCCCTGGACATGAACTCCAGCAGGGAAGAGCTCTCGGTGATCCCCGGGATGGCCTGCGCGGCCAGCACCACCACCAGGGCCAGGGCCAGCTCCTTGCGCAGGAAAGCGAAGATGAGCGCCAGCAGGGCCACGGCGGGTATGCCCAGCCACCACTCCGCCACCGGCTTGAGAGGGGTCGTGAGCTTGATGATCCAGCCGCTCTCGTATAGCAGGCCGAGGAGAAAACTGCCCACCACGATCAGCGGGGCCGCTATATAGATGAAATCCTTTAGCCTCATCCAGGTCTTTTTGAGCACGTTGGCCGGCGAGGGACGCCGGAAAGGGAACATCTCCATCACCAGTCCCGTGGACTCCCCCGGCATGACCCTGTTGAGGAGAAGGCCGGCTCCCATCACCAACGCGAAGAGCAGCGCGAAGAGGGCCAGGGCGGGGAGGACCCCCGCGTAGCGCGACACCCCGCCCATGATCACCGCCACCCGCGCGCTGCAGGGCACGAGCACGATGAGGGAACAGGCGACGACGCGCTCGCGGCGCGTCGAGAGC
>JACVJG010000474.1 GCA_015711875.1 Candidatus Solincola jinzensis
CGCCGCACGCAAGTCCCTGTCCGCCCGATAAAGGCAGGAAAGGCCGGGGCTCGCGCATCACGGCCCATGGCGGAAGCGAGCAGTTGCGTTCTCTTGCGTTCACCGGCGGTCGGGGTGTGGGAGCCCGCGGTCACGGGAGAGGAGGGCAAAACCTGCCGGTCCGCCATCGCCGGGAACGTGCATACCCTGCTTGGAGAGGAGAAGATCACCGCACCCCGAGAAGGAAAACCGCTCAAAGGCATCGCGGAGAAAGCATCCCTGGTGGGTTTTGGCGATCCCCTTGCTCTATGGGAAGTGGCCAGAGGCGAGAAGGGGATTCAGCCGACGGGCATGGAGACAGATGCGACAGCATAGGCGGATAGGGCATGAGGGGTGGAGACGGCCACAAGCGTGATCGCTGCCCCCACACCGTGGTTTCAGGAGGTGATGAGATTTGCGTACCGCTTTCGTGTTCCCAGGGCAAGGCAGCCAGCATCCCGGGATGGTGAGAGAGGTTATGCTGAGGGGCCCGGCGGCGGCGGAGGTCTTCGAGATGGCCCATGAGATATGCGGGACCGACCTGGCCGAGCTGTGTGAGAGCGGCGACCCCCGGCTTCTTGCCCGTACCGATTACTGTCAGATCAGCGTTGCCGCGACCTCACTGGCATGGCTGGAGCTATTGCGCCGCGAGGGCATCGAGCCCCAAGCCGTGGCCGGCCACAGCCTGGGCGAGTGCTGCGCCGCCGCCGCCGCCGGCTGCATGAGCGTGGAGGATTGCCTGCGCCTGGTATGGAAACGCGGCCGGGCGATGCTGCGATGCTCGCTGGAGGCCCCCGGGGGCATGCTCGCCCTGCTGGGCGCGGAAAGCGACAAGGCGCAGAGCCTTCTCGATAGCATCGACGACGAAAAGAAGGTCACGGTCGCGAACCTTAACAGCGCCAGCCAGGTGGTGCTGGCGGGAGATACCGCCCGCCTGCGCGACATGGCGGAAAAGCTGCGCAAACATGGGTTAAGATGCGTGCCGCTTAAAGTCAGCGGCGCCTTTCACACCTCTGCCATGCGGCCGGCGCAGGAGGAGATATCGGAGCACCTGGCGGCGATGTCCCTGCGCGAACCGACTTTGACCCTCTACTCCGCCTTCACGGGATCACCGGTTTCCGGCACCGACGAGGTGGCGGACTGCCTTGCCCGCGGCATCACCTCCCCGGTGCTGTGGCGCGATGTCCAGAGGGGATTGGCGGAAAGCGGCATGGAGAGGCAGATCGAGGTGGGGCCGGGCGATACCTTGACCCGTATCGGGCAACGGGATTACCCGCAAGTGCTGTTCATGCGCGCGTCCGAAGCATTGGGGGGATAGCGGTCGATGGCCGTGTTTTCATGCAGCCGCGCATTCCCGCGAGGCGAAAAGGGGGGTTGTCCTCCTTTGCGCGCGCGACATCGTGGCTCGGGACACAGAGGGTGGTCGCATTGTTCAAGAGCGTGCTCGTAGCCAACCGGGGAGAAGTGGCCCTGCGCGTCCTCCGCACATTGAGGGAGATGGGCATAGAAGGCATGCTGGCCTGCTCCGAGGCTGACTCGCTCTTTCCCATGCCGCACGCGCGAAAGACCGTCTGCATAGGGGGGGACGATCCCGTTTTGAGCTATCTAAACCCGTATCGCGTCATCAGCGCGGCGGTATCGGTCGGCGCGGACGCGGTGCACCCGGGATACGGGTTTCTCTCCGAGGACGCGGCTTTCGCCCGCCTGTGCCGGGAGATGGGCGTGGCCTTTATCGGCCCTTCCCCCGAAACCCTGCGATCCCTTGGGGACAAAGCCGAGGCGTGCCGCATGGCGGCGGAGGTGGGGCTTCCCACCCTCCTCCTGGGAACCGTGCACGGGGAAGGGGAGGTCGAGGAAATGGCGCGCAGGGGATCTTGTCCGCTGGTCCTCAAACAGGTGATGGGCGGGGGCGGAAAAGGCATACGGGTTGTCCCTCGTCCAGAAGACGCCGTTGAAGCGTGGCGTCGCGCGCGCGAAGAGGCGTCCACGGCTTTCCGCGACGGCGGCATGTACGTGGAACGATACCTTCACGACGCGAGGCATCTAGAGGTTCAGGTGGCGCGGGATGTTCACGGCAAAGCCGTCACCTTCCCGCTGAGGGATTGCTCCATCCAGCGGCGCCACCAGAAATGGCTCGAGGAGTCTCCCGCTCCCTCCTGCCCGCGGCATCTCGAAAAAAGGTTGCGCGAGGGGGCGGCGCTCATGGCGGAGACGTGCGGGCTGGTGGGAATTGCCACGGTGGAATTCCTCGTCCGCGGGGAGGACTTCTTTTTCCTGGAGGTGAACCCGCGCCTGCAGGTCGAGCACACCGTAACCGAGATGCTGTGCGGCATCGACCTGGTACGCGAACAGATACGCATAGCCTGCGGCGAGCGCCTTTGTGACCCTCCTGAGCCAAGGGGGCATGCCATGGAGGCCAGGCTGTACGGCTCTCCCTCGCGCGGAAAACCCTTCCGGCTCGAACTTCCGGGCGGAAACGGTATTCGCGTGGACGCCCCGCCCACCGGCGCCGTCATGGCAGCGGCTAGGTATGACGGCCTGCTGGCGAAGGTCTGTTCCTGGTCACCATCGCGAGATGAGAATGTGCGTCGCATGCTCAGGGCCCTGGAGGAAACGAAAGCGCGAGGCTTCCACACCAACCTGGGCGAGCTGCGCATGATACTGGAAAGTATTGCCTTTCAAAAAGGAGATCATGGCCTTGCGACCTTCGCGCCGCGGGAAGGGGACAGTCACGCGCTCGCTCACGCAGCGGCAAGTGTTGCCGGAGGTCCAGTAGCCAGCAGAAAGGTAGCCCGGGC
>JACVJG010000475.1 GCA_015711875.1 Candidatus Solincola jinzensis
CCAGGAGTTGGTCAAGCACCTCGCGCAGGAGCCTGCGGTCGGAGTGCAGGCGTGGCAGATCCTCCTCCAGCTCCAGGAAGATCTCTCCGCGCGGGATCCTCCTGGCATAATGCTCCTTCAGCTCCCAGAGCATCTCCCCGAGGTCGAAGCCCCTCGATGAGGGGATCGCGCGCTCCTCGCCGCGCTCCATGAAAAGCGCGAGGTCTTCCGCGTCATCCCGTCCCTTCGCCTCGCGCGCTATCTCGAAATAATCGTGGCCATGCTCGGGGTGACCGGCGCGCGCGCATACGGGCAACACGCCGCCGCGCGCGGGAGAAGCAGCCCCCATCGTGCCGGCAGCAACCCCCTCCGGTGCCGGTTTCCCGCTTTCCGCCTCCTTGCGGGTGATCACCGGCATGACGCGCCGCGGCGGCGGATCCTCTTCCGGGCTCCAGGCCTCTCGCTCTTCCCCGCTTTCGCCCGCATTTTCGCCGTCCAAGCCCTCCGCTGCCGCCCTTTCCCTGAGGGAGGAAAGGGCGGCGGTTATCGCCTCCGCGATCCCGGATAGAACCCGTCTCTCAGCCGCCTCCATCCCGTTGATCCCGCAATCCGCCATGGCCACAAGGCCAGCCGCCTCGGCCTCCTCGCGTATGGGAATACATACCAGGTTTTTCCACCTTCTCTCCCTCAGCAATGGCAGCAGGGAATCGGCCTTTTCGATGAGGGAATGCACCTCGTCCCAACCCCTTCTGGGCACGCCCCCGTGTACCTCCACTTTCAGCGTCTCCATCATACCGCACAGCCTCGCGTGCCCGGGACGCAGCCGCAGAGTCCGCAAAACCCTCGCTTCCTCCTCCTCCAGGCCCAGGCAGGCGCGCAGCTCTGCCTGCCCGCGCTCCACCATGAAGGCGGCCGCTGCGTCGCAGGACAACTCGTCCTGCAGCATCTCCAGGCATCCCCGCAGAAAACCCTCCTGGTCACGGCTGGCGGCGGCAAGGCCCAGTATGGCGCTGGACCATCGCGCAGCGACACGCAGGGCCTCCGCCCCCTCCGCCTCCGATACCTCTCTTCCCGGCTCGCGGAATACCGCCATATATTCGCGGCTCACGCCGTTGGCTTCATGAACCGGGCGCAAGCTGAGGTAGAGAGATACCTTTTTCCCATCCTTTTCCATCTCCACCCGCTCGTCCCGCACTTCCTCCCCGCGCACCGCCCTCTCCAGGAGGGGGATTACCTCCGTCGCCATGCCGGCGGGCATGATCTCCGGCAGCGAAGAGCCCACCGCGCGGTCGCTGCTGGTGGCGAGCAACTCCTCCGCCGTATGCGAGAGCGCGGTCACCCGCAGGTCGGGCGTGAAACACACCACCGCCACCCCCACCCTTTCCAACATGCTCCACACCCGTTTCAGCTCATCCTCCCGCTCCCGGCGCAGGCGCCATTCGGTGGTGACGTCCCTTCCCAGGCACAACAGGGCCTTTTCCCCGCCCCCTTTGCCTTCGGTCTCGCTCACCGTGACCGCCACTACGGCCACGCCGCCGTCGCGGCGCGCGAACTCCAACTCCCCTTTCCACGGCGCCTTGTGCGCCGCCTCCACCAGCCGGTCCAGGGACCTCTTGGCGCCCTCGCTGCGCAGGAAAAAGGAGAGCGGGCGGCCCGTCAACTCCTCGCGTTCCCGGGCCAGCAAACTGCATAGGGCGGCATTGACGAAAGAGAAGTTGGCCTCGAGGTCGAGGAGGAAAGCCGGCTCCAGGAGGGAATCCAGAAAAGCCCGCAGGTCCACGGGCTCGCGGGCCTCCGCCTCCTCGCCCGGGGCGCTTTCCTGCCACGGTCGGGGGGCCGGAGCCGGACGCAGGCCGGCGCTCCTTATGCTCACCAGGATCCCCGTCTCTCCCAGCGCCTCCAGGGGATAGGGGGACATGTCGATGTTCAAGCGCATAAGCCGCTTTCCCACCTTGTAGGCCATGGCATAGTCCTCGATGCCGCGCCCGCGTCTCGTCTTTCCCAGCAACTCTTTCAGCGCGCCGTAAAGCGCCGGGTTGGCCCTTTGAAGGGGGACCTTGCGCACCTCGTCCAGGGGCTTCTCTAAGAAGACCTCCGCGTCCCGGTTGCCCTCAAGCACCCTGTCCTCCCCGTCGAGGAGGAAAGACGCGTTGAGGCCCGCGCCTCCTTCCCTGGCCTCCAAGGGCATCCTCCTCCTTCCTCATCGCCTGTTTCGGGGCCCACGCCTTTTCGCCGCGTTTACCGAGCTTCGCCCTCATGAGGCCCCGCCGCTTCGGTTTCCTCGCGCCTCAGCGGATCGTGAGCTTCCTCTCCCTGCATAGAATATTCGAGGGCTCCGCGCCGCCGCCCTTCCTCAGGACCGGCGCGTGCACGGCGCCTTGCGATATTGCGGCTCGTACCTTTTGGGGGAGCACGCTTCAGCAACGCGCCCGGTATTCTCCCGGGGGGCCTTTGGGCGGGATTGAAGGGAGGTTCTCGAATCTGGGAGAGCGGACCACCGCGGGCAACGGGTTATTAAACTTCCCGCCCTGCCGGGTCGATAAAAAACCCGACCGTTTCTTGGGGGTCATCGATGACGACGAAAGTCTACCGTTTTCCCGTGCAGGTGCTTTTCGGGGAGGGATGCGTCAGGGAGCTGGGCGCCCCGTTGAAAAGCTTCGGGAAGCATGCCTTGCTGGTCACCGGGAGTGGCCACACCTCGCGAAGCCCGGCGGTAGCCATCCTAGGCTCCCTGCTGGATGAAAACGGCATCACGCTCTCGCGCTTCCAGGAGATCAGACCCGATCCCGACGTCGAAACGGTGGAGCGAGGGGCGGGCTTCGCCAGGGAAAGGGG
>JACVJG010000476.1 GCA_015711875.1 Candidatus Solincola jinzensis
GCGCTGCCTGGCGCAGGTCCGGCAGTCTCCCGCCGCGAAGAGGGTCACCTCCTCTCCCCGCTCCACCAGCTCGTCCACCAGCAGCTTCAATACCCGCTCTATCCCCCCGTAGCCTTCGGGTGGTATGGGTATCCATACCGGCGCCACCATCGCGATACGCAATCCCATCGACCTCCTTTTATGCTTTTATGGTTTCTGATCAATCGCTATCTGTTCCCACGCTGCGATACGACCCAGGACCTGGACCCAGCTCACCGCTGGTCCGCCGCTTTGGGAAAAGCAAACGGCAACCCCGCCTCGCGGCTATCACCCGCAAGGGCCGCCCACGCACTCGGACATAGCGCGGCCTTCCGGCCGCCAGGCGGATATTCCGGCCTTCGCTTTGCCGCCCGCCTCATGCAAAGCGCTCTCCTTCCCATGTTCCGCTTTCCCCCACTGGGAACCGTATCCGCTGCCGAGCGATGTCCCGCTCCCAATACGAATAAAACGCCCGAGCGCTTTTTGTTACCTGGAAGTCCTCGGAGAACCCGATTGAATCCCGTTAAAAACTATTTTTCCACGGGACGCGTCCGTTAAACTTTGACGGCGGCGCCTGCCCGAGGGTTCCCTTTCAGGGCGCGCGCCGCGGCTGAAAGCCCTTCGCGTTGCCATACCCGCACCGGCAGAGAGGTAAAGAGCGCGCGGGGACAAGGTCGTCGCGCCCTCGGAGCGCGGAGCGCCGCGTGGCCTGTCGGGAGATTCCCGACGGGTTTCGGGATAGAAAAAGCTGGGGATGATAGCAGTAGCCGGCTACTGATACGGTTTTCTGGAAAAGTCGCGCCAGGGGTTTCGACGGAAACCATCTATGAGTATGGCTTTAGCTGGCTTCTGATAAGGTCTCCGGCAAATAGCCTCCGAGAGCGCGGCATGTTCCCGGAGCATTTAAGGCGCCCGCGGCCAGGTCCAAGACGCTTCCTGGCGGATGATCGCCGATACCACGGCCTGGTGTCTTGACCTCGGGATGATAATGTGTAATGCGTTTATGTAACGATGAGCGGAAAGGAAAGGTCGAGGAAAGCGTCGCGGCGGCGGGTGATCGGGGAAATGGCGAAAGGCAGCGAGACTCTGTGCCTCGAGGGCAGCGGGGGGCTTCCCTTCATCGTGAGCGAGGTCCCCAGGCAATCCCTGATCATCAAGGAGGGGGAGTACTTCCTCTACACCTACGAGAACGGCGACATGACCCACGGCAACCGCGCGGGCCTGGGTCTTTATTACCGAGACACCCGCTTCCTCTCCACCCTGGAAACGCGAGTGGAGGATATGCAGCCACTTTTCCTCTCCTCCTCCGTGGAGCGCGGCTACATGGCTAATATCCATCTCTCCAACCCCGACATCGTCTCCGACGGCGAGGCCATCATACCGCAGGACTCCGTGAGCATCCGTCGCAGCAGGCTTATCCACCGCGGCCTGATCGAACGCCTATACGTGCGCAATTACCACATCGCCCCAGTGCACATCAGCCTCAGCATGGCCTTCACCTCGGATTTCGCCGACATCTTCGAGGTACGGGGCATGCGCCGGGAGAAGCGGGGCAGGGTGCACCGCCCCCGGGTGGAAAACGGCGCCTTTGTCCTCTCCTACACCGGGACCGATCGCATGCGTCGCAGCACGCGCATCGCCTTCTCGCGCCGCCCCGACGAGTGGCAGCTTGGTCGGGCGGGGGTGGAGGTGATCTTCCGCTTTCTCCTCAACCAGTACGAGGTGGAGCTCCTGGAGCTGCATGTCCTCCCCCTCGAGGAGGGCGAGGATTGGGAGCCCTTGAGCTTCAGCGAGGCGCGCTCCGCCCTGCGCCGCTCCTACGAGGAATGGGTGGGTCCGGCCACCCGCGTGGAAACCGACAACAACGTCTTCAACCTCACCGTGCAGCGCAGCGTCCGCGACCTCAGGGCCCTGCACACGCGCACCCGGTACGGGGATATCATCGTGGGCGGCGTTCCCTGGTACTCCGCCCCCTTCGGGCGCGACGCCCTCATTACCTCCTACGAGGCCCTGATGCTCAAACCGGAGCTGGCACGCGACAGCCTCCTCTTCCTCGCCGCCTTTCAGGGCAGGGAGGTCAACGACTGGAGGGACGAGGAGCCGGGGAAGATCCTGCACGAGATAAGGCAGGGGGAGATGGCCAGGATGAATGAGGTACCGCATACCCCTTACTACGGCTCCGTGGATTCCACGCCCCTCTTCCTGCTCCTGCTCACCGAGTACTTGAAATGGACCGACGACATGGAGACCTTCAACGCCCTGGAGGACAACGTTGACGCGGCCTTGCAATGGATCGACGAGTACGGCGACCTGGACGGCGACGGCTTGGTGGAATACAGCCGGCGCAGCGATAGGGGGCTCACCAACCAGTTCTGGAAGGATTCCGGGGACTCCATACTCCTGCCCGGCGGACGCCTGCCTTGCAGCCCGGTGGCCACGGTGGAGACCCAGGGGTACGTGTATTACGCCAAGCGCCGCCTGGGGGAGCTTTATATCTTCCAAGGCGACCTGGAAAAGGGCAAGCGGTTGATGCAGGAGGCCGAGGAGCTGCGCCGCAGGGTGGAGGAGCTCTTCTGGGACGAGGAACTGGGTTTCTACGTCATCGCGCTGGACGGGGAGAAGAAGCCGGTGCGCGTGGTGTCCTCCAACGCGGGTCATCTGCTCTTCACCGGCCTGCCCTCCCCGGAGCGCGCTCGCCGGGTCATAGGGCGGCTCACCGCCAACGACATGTTCTCGGGGTGGGGCATACGCACCCTGAGCACGCGCGAGTTCTACTACAACCCCATAAGCTA
>JACVJG010000477.1 GCA_015711875.1 Candidatus Solincola jinzensis
GATCCTGGACGAGGACCTGAGCAAGGTGGTGGCGGCGATGACGCGGGCGGCGCGCACCGGCAACATCGGAGACGGCAAGATATTCATCTATGAGGTGGAGGACGCCGTGCGCATCCGCACCGGGGAGTCCGGGTTCAACGCTATCTGAGTCTGTCGAAGGTATGGGAGGTTTAGGCGATGGATGCCTCTTGATGGAACCCGGCTGATCGGAGAAGCTGACAACCTGGCCGTTTTGGGATCAGGCAATCATCCCAGCATGGGCGGAAGGGGAAAGTACGCTGATGCGAGAATTCGGATCGTCGAGGGCGACAAGGGGTCGTGGCTTATCCGTTGCCCAGACCCATCAGGAGAGGTGGCGGATGAACGTCGGTGGCCTTAATGCCCTATCGGGGATCCATGCGGCGAGGGGCAAGCGGCGAACCGGGATTGGTCCGGGTTCCCGGTTTCGCATCCCGATACCGCGGGAACAAGACATTTAACGAGGATTTAACAATGCGGAAAACGCACTGAAACAAGGAAAAGGGAAAATAGGACCAAAGAAACGAAAGGAAAGCGACCGCGAGATCTTTCGCGGGGGAAGGAGGAGAAGATGGAAAAGGACAAGGAATACGTACTGAAGACCGCAAGGGAGAACGACGTGCGCTTTGTGCGCCTGTGGTTCACGGATATCCTGGGCTTTCTCAAGAGTTTCGCCATCACCATCGGGGAGCTGGAGGAGGCCCTGGAGGACGGCATGGGCTTTGACGGCTCCTCCATCGAGGGTTACGCGCGCATCGATGAGAGCGACATGATCGCCATGCCAGACCCCTCCACCTTCGCCATCCTGCCATGGCGGCCGCGCGAGCACAACGCCGTGGGAAGGATGTTCTGCGACATCTACAAGCCTGGGGGCGAGCCCTACGAGAAGGACCCCCGCTATATACTCAAGCGGAACCTCGCCCGCGCGGCGGAGATGGGCTACACCTACTACGTGGGGCCGGAGCTGGAGTACTTCTATTTCAAGAGCCCCGAGGGCACGGAGATACTGGACCGCGGCGGTTACTTCGACCTCACGCCACTGGACGTGGCCAGTGACCTCCGCCGCGATACCGTCATCGCCCTGGAGGAGCTGGGCATAGGGGTGGAGTACAGCCACCACGAGGTAGGCCCCAGCCAGCACGAGATCGACATGCGCTACGCCGACGCCCTGACCATGGCCGACAACGCCATGACCTTCCGCCTGGTGGTAAAGGAGATCGCCCTTCTCAACGGGGTGTACGCCACCTTCATGCCCAAGCCTCTCTTCGGTGAGAACGGCAGCGGCATGCATACCCACATGTCCCTCTTCAAGGGCGACCGCAACGCTTTCTTCGACCCGGACGACAAGCACCATCTTTCCGTCACCGCGAAGCGCTTCATCGCCGGGTTGCTGCGCCACGCCCCGGAGATCACCCTGGTGTGCAACCAGTGGGTGAACTCCTACAAGCGGCTGGTGCCCGGATACGAGGCGCCTGTTTACCTCACCTGGGCGGTGCGCAACCGCTCCGACCTCATCCGCGTGCCGGAGTACAAGCCGGGAAAGGAGAAGGCCACGCGTATCGAGTTCCGTTCGCCTGATCCCGCCTGCAACCCCTACCTGGCTTTCGCCTGCATGCTGGCGGCGGGCCTGGAGGGCATTGAGAAGGAATACGAGCTCGCTGATTCCGTGGAGCGCAACGTGTATGAGATGAGTGCCGCGGAGCGCGAGGAGCTGGGCATCGGCCAGCTTCCGGAGGACCTCTGGGAGGCCATACAGTTAGCAGAGCAGAGCGAGCTGCTGCGAAGGACCCTGGGAGACGCCGTATTCGAGTCGCTTATCGAGAACAAGAAGATCGAGTGGGAGCGATACCGCGCCCAGGTCACGGAGTGGGAGCTGGGCAACTACCTCCCAGTCCTGTAGGGGAAAGGCGAGGCTGGCGAAGCTGCGCCGATGGTCGCAGGATTACGGCAATGAAACAGTGATGGACGTCCCGGCCGCTTTCCGGAGCGGCCGGGACATATGGTTTGCGCGAACGGGTGGCGTTATGACGGGTTGGTTTGTCCTCGGCACCTCGGTACAGTCCCTTAGGGCGCGAGGCTGTGGGTGACGGCAGTAGAGAGACCCGCCTCTCGCGGCCGCATAGGGCTATCGAGGGCGGGAGGAAAACAAGCTATGTGTCGTGTGCCATCGAGGCTTAAAGAGACACCGCCTTTTCCCGCTCCGGCAAGCGAGATCGCATTCACTGGATGAGCCTGGTCTCGGGAGGTGAGAGCATGAGGATAGCCCTGGCGCAGATAAACACCACCGTGGGAGACCTGGAAGGAAACCGCGTCCGCATATTGGAAGCGCTCCGTGAGGCGGAGAGCAAGGGGGCGGACCTGGTATGCTTTCCCGAACTGGCCTTATGCGGCTATCCTCCCGAGGACCTCTTACTCAAGCGCGATTTCCTCCTCGCCTGCGGAGATGCGCTGCAAGAACTGGCTCGCCAGGTGGGCGAGACGCCCGTGGTGGTGGGGACCCCCGAGCTGGCGGAGGACGCTTTCAACTCCGCCGCCTTACTGCACCGCGGCGAGGTCGTCGCCATGTACCGTAAATGCTTCCTTCCCAATTATGGGGTCTTTGACGAGAACCGCTACTTCGCGCCCGGTGGTGAAGGGCTGGTGGTGGTGGTTTCCGGGGTGCGGGTGGGGTTGACGGTCTGCGAGGATATCTGGTATCCAGGCGGGCCCTTGGAATGGGAGGTGGCTTACGGCGGAGCCGAGGTGGTGGTGAACCTCTCGGCCTCTCCTTATCACCGCGGAAAGCAGGGA
>JACVJG010000478.1 GCA_015711875.1 Candidatus Solincola jinzensis
ACTCTTTTTCTTGGCCATCGTTCTCCTTTCGATAAGAGGTTTGCTTGTTTCCCTTATCTTGGAGAGCGATGGCTTTCGTTGTCAAAGAACGATTGTCGTAACCTTTTTACAGAATTTTATGGGCACAACCCATGAAACTGTTAATTTGAAATACACGGGTCTTTTTTTATTTTGTTGAAATAGGCTAAGAAGGTCAAGGCTTTATCCTGGTTCAGTTGTTCTCTATAAGATGTTAATCAGCACCCAAAAGCGGCCACCTATCGGCATGAAGCTGACCCGCTTTCGTTGACACCCTGGATTGAGGGATAATGGGTCCCTCGAGAAAGGAGTGAGCATGGCACAAGGAAAACCCTTTCCACCGGAGTTCAGGGCAGAGGCGGTGAGGCTTTACCGCATGGGCGGAAAAACCCTCGCCGAGACGGTCCGGGATATCGGGGTCTCCTGATGGACCCTCGCCCGCTTCCTGCGCCAGGCGGACACCTGCGAGGGCAAGGCGGAAGGTCTCACGTCGGAGGAGCGGGAGGAGCTCAACCGCCTGCGCCGCGAGTGTAGAATCCTCAAGGAAGAGAAAGAGATCATCTGAAAGGCAGCGCTTTTTATTTTTCGTCAAGTAAAATTCCCTGTTTTCAGCAAGAAGAATTCCCTATCGTGAGCAAGGGGAATTCCCTGATTTCGTCATCTATAGGCATCATCCTTTCTGGGCCATCAGGGCATGGGTCATGCGGTAGCTTGGGCCTTCGAAGATCGGCAGGTGTCCGTAGTGGACCAGGCGGTCGATCATGGCGGCGGCCATCTGCTCGTCGGTGAAGATACCTCCCCACTTACTGAACTCGATGTTGGTGGTGAGGATGAGGCTCTTGCTCT
This sequence comes from Candidatus Solincola jinzensis, assembly GCA_015711875.1. The sequence goes on from JACVJG010000478.1 coordinate 865, forward strand.
CATACGAATTGGAGATGATGCGGAAGAGCAGCTGGGATCCCTCCTTGTCCACGGGGACATATCCCCACTCGTCCAGGCAGATGAGGTCCTGGGACTTGAGGTCCTTTATCAGGCGCTCCAGCGTACCTGCCTTTCTGGCCTCCACCATGCGCAGGACCAGCTCGGTCACGGTGAAGAACTTAACCCGCATCCCCAGCTCGCAGGCCCGGGTCCCCAGGGCTATGGCCAGATGGGTCTTGCCGGTGCCCACCGGGCTGAAGAAGACCAGATTCTTCCGCTCTCTTATGAAGCCGCAGCTCTCCAGGTCGGCGCGGGTAAATCCGGGCGGGAAGCGCACCTGGCTGTACTCGAAGGCCTCCAATGCCTTGGGAGCTGGGAAGGCGGCCCGCGATATCAGCCGGGATCTGCGACTGGCCTCCCTTCTCGTAAGCTCCTCCGAAAGCGCCCGGTGCAGGAACTCCTCCTGGCGGGGGGTGGCGGAGCTCTCGCAGAGCTCGACCATTCTGTCCCCGGAGAGCATCAGCCGGCGGCAGCAGGCCCAGATCTCGGCCCTCGTCTTCTCCCGGTCCCGGGGGGCGGTCACGTGGGCACCTCCTCACCTTGGAGGAAAGCGCGGTCGTAGGCTGAAAGGTCGGGGCCGGGCTCGGGCTCCGCGGTGAGGCCGAAGCCTGCGATGCGGGCGGCGAGCACGAATGCGTCCGGGGTGTTCAGGTGCCCCCGGCCGGCCGCCTCCTCCATGGCGGCCAGGGCCACCTCGAAGCCGAAGTCGGAGGCCAGCCGCGCCATCAGCTTCAGGGCCTGCCTGAGGCCCGCGCGGTCCTTCAGGTCCTGTTCGGCGCGCAGGGCTTCAGGCGCGCTTTCCCGGATGCCGCTGTTGCGCCAGGCCCCGGGGTTGCGCAGGAGCTGCGCCAGCGAGGTGCGGTGGTCCACCGTGTCGGTCCTGCGCTCCGCGAAGCTGCGGCGGTGGGTGACGACGACCCCTCCCCTTGCGTCCAAGACGTCGACGGTGTGGGCCCGCACCGTAAGGACCACTTCCTGGTGGGCGAACTCCGGGCGGGTGGAGTAGCGGTGCTTCCCGTCCAGGGTGACCTTGCCGTAGCCGTCGGCCTTCTCCCCGATGTAGCGGAAGACGTCGAAGGGCCTGGGCGGCAGGGACAGAAGCACCTGGCGGTCTTCCTCGAACAGCTCTGAGATGGGCACCTGCTTCTTGTAGTGGAGCTCGGATGCTTTTTCGCGATGGCGGTCGAGCAGCTCTCGGTTGTAGTCCAAGAGGTCCTCATAGGATGGGACGGGCACGAAGAAGTTGCGCCTCATAAAGGCCACCTTGCGCTCCACATTGCCCTTCTCGTGGCCTGAGTCGGGATTGCAGAAGCGCACCTCAAAGCCGTAGTGGCAGCGGAAGCGCCGGAAGAGATCGGTCAAGATCACCTTCTCTCCCACCCGGCGGCCCACCCCGGATGCGTTGCCCGTGACGATCACCGGAGGCACCCCGCCTATGTATGTGAAGATGTTCTTGAGCCCCTGGCAGACGCACTCTGCCGTCTCTCCCCCGAAGACCTGGGAGTAGCCGGTGTTGCTGTGGGGGAAGGAGAGGGTCAGGTACTTGCGGCGCACCGGGATCCCCCGCTCGCAGAAGTCGGCCTCTCCGAAATCCGCCTGGCTCTCGCCGGGGTGCCAGACGAGCTCCAGGTAGGCCCGCTCTCCTGAGGCCCTTCGCCTCTCCTTCACGTAGCGCTGCACCGTGGAGTAGGAGCAGTCATATCCGGGGACCTCTTGCACAAGGCGGTCGTGAATCCTCTGGGCGGTGTGCCACTGCTTGCGCCAGGTGCCCCCATCGTCGGCAAGCCACTGGTCGATCTGGGCCTTGTAGGGGTCCAGCTTGGAGGGGAAGACCCTCTTTGCCGGCGCCTGGGGGCTGAAGTCGTCCATCTC
>JACVJG010000479.1 GCA_015711875.1 Candidatus Solincola jinzensis
ACCTGGCCGCCGTGGAACGGCTGGCGGAACCGACGGCCGCGGGCCGCGTCGCCTTCGTGGCCGGCGACGTGACCGACGCTGCGCGGGTGGAACATCTCGTCCGGGAATGGGACGTGACCGCCGTGATCCACCTGGCGGCCGACAGCCAGGTGGGCGAGTCGGTCCGGGACCCGGCCCGCTACTACCGCAACAACGTGATCGGCGGCCTGGCCCTCCTGGAAGCCCTGCGCCGGGCCGGGGTCGGCCGCTTCGTCCTGTCCTCGACGGCCGCCGTGTACGGCGAACCGGTCGAGGTACCCATCCCGGAAAGCCATCCGGTCCGCCCGGTGAACCCCTACGGCGCCTCCAAGGCCCTCCTGGAACAGGCCCTGGCCGACTATGACCGGGCCTACGGCTTCCGGCACGTCTCCCTGCGCTACTTCAACGCCGCCGGCGCCCACCCGCACGGCGACCTGGGGGAGGACCATGACCCCGAGACCCACCTCATCCCCCTCGTGCTCCAGGTGGCTTTGGGGGAGCATGACCGGCTGACCGTCTACGGGGATGACTACCCGACCCCCGACGGTACGGCCGTGCGTGACTACATCCACGTCTGCGACCTGGCGGAGGCCCACGTGCTCGCCCTGCGCGCCCTGGTCGACGGGGCGGAGAGCGCCGTGTACAACCTGGGGAACAGCCGGGGGTATTCGGTGATGGAGGTATTGGATCTGGCTCGACGGGTGACCGGTCACCCCATTCCACACCAGGTGGGGCCGCGCCGGCCGGGCGACCCCGCCGTGCTGGTGGCGGCTTCGGGGAAGATCCGGCGGGAACTCGGCTGGCGGCCCCGATACGCGGACATGGAAACCATCCTCGCCTCCGCTTGGCGGTGGCACCGATACCGCGCCACCCGCGCCGGCGCCAAGGAGGCCGCCGCCACTGCGTCGGATCAGCACCGCATCCCGTTGCTGTGACGTGGAAACCCTCAGATCCCCGCTCGCTAGGCCTCCGCGGCGGGGCGGGCCCGGCCGTAATCGTCTGCCAGGCGGACCACGTCGTCCGTTTCCGGTGAGGAGACCTCGTAGAAGAGGACGTCGGTTTCCGCGGCGACCCGATGCACCGTCTCCGGGGGGATGGTGATGCAGAGCCCTTCCCGGATGGGGAGCCTCTCTTCACCCAGGAAGAGGGTGCCGCAGCCGCGAGTGAAGAGCATGGTTTCGAGCTTCCGACGGTGGTACTGCAGGCTGAGCGTGTGGCCGGCCCGCACTTCGATGATCTTTCCCACGTATCGGTCGGTCACAGCCCACCAGATCTCCTGTCCCCAGGGTTTTTCAACCACCCGCAGCCCGTTCCCCGCCGGGTGCTGCATGAGGCCGGGGACGGCCGGCGCCGGCATCTCCTTGAGCGGCACCACCTTGGGCCGGCCGGCATCCCCGGTCAGGTAGCGTTCCAGCCCGAGGCGGCGCAGTTCTTCCGTCACCTGCTTCAGGTTGGCGCTCTGAGTCTTGTCGGCCACCAGCACCACGTCCGGGGTGTCCACCACCACCAGGCCGCTCACGCCGTAGGTCACGACGAGCCGGTCGCTTCCCGCCGTGCCGTCCTCGGGAGAGTAGACGATGCACTCGGAGGTGTTGATGGCCACGACGCGGCCTTGGACCACGTTGCCCCGGTCGTCCTTGTCGTGGACGCGTTCCAGGGCGGCCCAACTGCCCACGTCGTCCCAGCCGAAGTCGCAGGGGATCACCGCCACGCGGTCGACCCGCTCCATCAGCCCGTAGTCGATGGAGATGCTCGGGAAGGCGGAGAATTCCCGGCGGATGACCTCTTCCTGCCGGCGGGTTCCGATGGCCGGGACGATGCGCTCCAAGCCTTCGTGCAGCCAGGGGAGGTGGGCGGCGATCAGGCCGCGCAAGGTGGAGACCTTCCAGGCGAACATGCCGCTGTTCCACAGGTATTCGCCGGAAGCGAGGAAAGAGACCGCTTGGTCGAAGGCGGGTTTCTCGGCAAAGCGGCCGACCGTGTGCACCGGCCAGCCATCGATGGTCCTCAGGGGATGACCGCATTGGATGTACCCGTAGCCGGTCTCCGGGCGAGTCGGCGTGATTCCCAGGGTGACCAGGTGCGTTCCCTCGGCCGCCGCCCGGGCCGCCGCGGCGAGGGCGGAGAGGAAACGATCCTCGTTGGCGATGACGTGATCGGCGGGGAGGACCACCATGGTGGCCTCGGGATCGTTCTTTTCGAGAAACGCGGCCCCCAGGCCGATGCAGGGGGCGGTATCCCGCCCAAACGGTTCCAGGATGAGATTGCCCGCCGGCAGGCCGGGGAGTTGCCGCCGCGTCATGTCCCGATACTGTTCGGGAGTGGCCACGAAGATGCGCTCGGCCGGAACCAACCGCCCGGCGCGCCGAAACGTCTCCTGCAAGAGCGTCCCGCTGCCGCAGAGGCGGAGGAACTGCTTCGGCAGGGTGGTCCGGCTGCGCGGCCAGAAGCGCTCGCCCTTGCCGCCCGCCATGATGAGGATGAAAAGGTGTGATTGCAATCCGATCTCTCCTGCTCGTTCCAGCCATTAGGATCAGGACAACTTTTTAAGGTATGAATAAACTTTTTCCAGCCATAGTGGAGTTCCTGCAAGAAAAGCGCAAAAAACCTTCTTTGGTCTCAGCACCAAGCAATCCCTCAGGTCAAGTCCGAATATTAGTCCCCGTGGTCCGTAACCGGTCGGACGTGACGATGGCCGATCTGCTGGTGGAGGACCGGGATTGATCCTCT
>JACVJG010000480.1 GCA_015711875.1 Candidatus Solincola jinzensis
TGCTCTCTATGCAGGCCAGGCTCACGGGCGGAAAGGTGAGGATGCTGCTGGCCAGCCCCATGATGCACGCCTGGGCCTACAACCACGCCCTCATCGGCATGATCGGGGGCTTCACCAGCATCATGCTCCCCTCCAAGAGCTTCGATGTGGAGGAGATGATGCAGGCCATCGAGAAACATCGCGCCAACGGGCTGGTGGCGGTGGGCGACGGGCAGTGCAGGCCCTTCGCCGATGCCCTCGACCGCGACGCCGAGGAGGGGAGGAAGCGGGACCTCAGCTCCCTGCTGGTGGTCCTTTCCAGCGGCATGGCCCTTTCCGTGGACGTGAAAAGAAGGCTCCTGGACCACCTGCCCCAACTCATCATCCTGGATGTGCTGGCCTCCACGGAAGGCCATTACATCTCCGTGACTCCCTACACCGCCGCCGATCGCGAGCTGGAGAAGACCGTCTTCCGCGTCAGCGACATGGTCAAGGTGATAACCGAGGAGGGAAGGGAAGCGCGCCCGGGGGAGATCGGCGAGGTGGCGGTGGCGCGAGAGCACCAGGGCTCTTCGGGATATTACGGCGACGCAGAGAAGACGGCGCGTACCTACCGCAAGGTGGGGGGACGGACCCTGGTCTTCACCGGGGACATGGCCATGGTGGACGAAAAGGGCCATATCCACCTCATCGGCAGGGGCTCGGGGTGCATAAACACCGGCGGCGAGAAGGTCTTTCCGGAGGAGGTGGAGGAGGTGATCAACCGCCATCCCGCGGTGGAGCTGTCCGGCGTGACCTCGGTGCCCCACCCTCGCTGGGGAGAAGCGGTCACCGCCGTGGTGCAGCTCAAGCCCGGGGCGGAGGTCTCGGACGAGGAGATCATCGTCTGGTGCAAGGAGCGCCTGGCCGACTACAAAGCCCCTAAGTACGTGCTCTTCGTTGATGAGCTGCCGCGACTCATAACCGGCAAGGTCCATTACCGCGAGATAAAGCAACTGGTGAGCGAGAAATACGAGCGTGGAGAGATCGCCACTCCCTCTTGAGAGAACGGAGAGCAGGCAGGGAGCATCCGGCCTGCCGCGAGCGCGGGCCTCCGCTTAACGGGGGCGAGAGAGAGACGGCGTCGTGGTCTTCGCTTCATGAAAGGAGGCTGGCGAAGGAGCCCGGTTTTTCCGCATCTCAGCCAAAGCGGCAGATGATGTGAGCGGGAGCGAGGAAGGGCCCTTTCTTCTCTTGGGGTGAGCGGGGAGGTCACGGTGATCCCTGTGCATGACGGGATTTCTATGAACAATAACCTGCGAGAGAGTAGAGCAAGCGTGCGAGCTCTTAGCTGAACACGACTATGGGGTCGGAAGGAAAAGGCCGCCGACGTTTTTCAGGTGTAGGCATGGAAGCCACGCCCGCTCTTACGCCCCAGCAGGCCTGCCGCCACCATGCGGCGCAACAGAGGCGGCGGGTAGAACTTGGGGTCGCCCGTTTCCGCGTGCAGGCGGGAGGCTTCCTCCAACACTGTGTCCAGGCCAAAGCTATCGGCCATCTCCAGCTGCCCCAGGGGAAGGTTGAACCCCAGGCGCGAGGCCTTGTCCACGTCCTCGGCCGTCGCCACTCCCGCCTCCACCAGCCCTATCGCCTCCAGGATGCCGGGCAGGAGGAAGCGGCGCAGAAGGGCCGCGTGGCGGTCGCCTCCTTCCTCTGTCGCGGCGGGAGGGGCCATGTAGCTCTCCCGCTTGCCGCCGGAATAATCGTAGAAGCCGCGGCCGCTCTTGCGTCCCAGCAGGCCTGCCGCCACCATGCGGCGCATTAGAGGTGGGGGAAGGAACTTGGGGTCTAAGGTGTCCCTGTAGATGGCCATGGCGGCAGCACAGGCCACGTCGAGGCCTGCGTTGTCCACGATCTGCAGCGGGCCCACCCCCGCTTCGAACCCTCCCGTGGCCCTGTCGATCTCCTCGGGCGAGGCCACCCCCTCGTCCACCATGCGCACCGCCTCGATGGAGGAGGGGATGTTCACGCGGTTGGCCACGAAGCCGGCGTGGTCCATGTTCACCATGACCGTCTTCTTGCCCAGGCTGCGCGCCCAGTGATCGGCGGCGTCCATGGTATCCCGGGAGGTGAGCAGGCCTCTGATTATCTCCACCAGGCGCATGAGGGGCACGGGTCCGAAGAAATGGATGCCCACCACCCGTTCGGGCCTTGAGGTGGCGGCGGCGATGGAGGAGATGGGGATGGCCGAGGTGTTGGTGGCCAGGAGGGCATGGGGCGGACATATACCGTCCAGGGCGCCGAAGACCTTCTTCTTGAGGGAGAGGCTCTCGGGCACCGCCTCCACCACCAAGTCTGCGCTGGAGGCGTCTTCCAGGCGCGAGGTGGTGGCGATACGCTCCAGGGCGCGCCCGCCGTCTTGCCCATCCAACCTGCCCTTGGACGCCAGTTTTTGCAGTGATCGACGGATGTTTTCCATGCCGGAGCGCAGGCTTTCTTCACTGACGTCGCAAAGCCCTACGCGGTAACCGGCCATCGCCGAGACCTGGGCGATGCCGTGTCCCATGAATCCCGCGCCCACCACGAAAACGTTCTCTATGGCCATGTCGCCCTCCTCTCGCCGGGACCCCTTTTGCCGGGGACAAGCCGGGACCCGGGATCAGGGAAGATAATAGCACGTATGGCTCGAACACATAACTGGAAATATTAAGTCATAGCGGTGGCGCGCTT
>JACVJG010000481.1 GCA_015711875.1 Candidatus Solincola jinzensis
CTCTGCCGGCGGGAGCAAGTCGACTTGGTGGTCTCGGACATCGTCCCGGGAGCCTTTCTCGTGGCCGGGCGGCTCGGCGTTCCGGGGCTGGCCGTCTCCAACTTCACCTGGTTCGATGCTTACGACCACCTGTGCCCAGGCGCCGGCTGGCTGCCGCCCCTGCGGGAGGCGTACGAACAGGCGGATGGAGCGGCCGTTCTGCCGTTCACCAGCGGCGTCACCGCCCTCCCCGGCGGTTGGGAGTCCCCGCTCCTGGCCCGCCGGGCCGATCCCGCCCGCGCCCGGCGGATTCGCTCATGCGTTGAAAAGCCGAAAGCCCTGGTGATTTACGTTGGTCTTGGGGGATCGTTCCCCGACCTGCATCGGGTGGCCGGGCGGCTGTTCGAGGAAGGGGAGGACCTGCAGGTATCCCTGATCGTGGGGCACGGGTTGGGCGGGGTCTTCCCCGGCGCCCTGGAGGTTCCCGCCGACGATCCCGAGGGGCAGGATTATCTGGCCGCCGCCGACGTGGCCGTGGTCAAGGCCGGCTACAGCACCGTGGCGGAAGCGGTCCTGGCGCGGGTTCCCCTGGTGGTTCTTTACCGGGAAACCGTCGCCGAGGACCGCGATATCGCCGCGGAGGTTGAGCGCCTGGGCGTGGGGGTTTCCATCCCTGTCCGCGAGGGGCGGATTCATGGTAACCTGAGTTCGGTCCTCGAGCGGGCGCTTTGCCTCACCGAACCGTCACTCCCCGACCGCTATGCGCAAGAGGGGGACAGGGTCGTGGCGGAGTGGCTCATGCAGCACCTGGCATCGAGAACGGACGAGCGAGCACAGGCGCAAGACCTAACATTCGCATTGGAGTGATGCCGGAGTGAAAGGTTTCACCCTCTGGCTGACCGGCCTGTCCGGTGCCGGCAAGACGACCATCGCGCGCATCCTGGAGCGCGAACTGGCGGAGCGCGGGTTGTCCGTGGAACGGCTGGACGGCGACGTGGTGCGCCGGAGCCTGACCCGCGACCTGGGGTTTTCGAAAGAGGACCGGGACAAGAACATCGAGCGCGTCACCTTCGTGGCGAAGCTCCTGACGCGCAACGGCGTGGCCGTGATCACGGCCTTCATCTCTCCCTACCGCGCCATGCGCGAATACAGCCGCCGGGAGATCGGCGCTTTCGTCGAGGTGTACGTCAAGTGCTCCCTGGACGAGTGCATCCGCCGCGACGTGAAGGGGATGTACCGGAAGGCCATGGCCGGGGAGATCCCCAACTTCACCGGGGTGTCCGATCCCTACGAGGAGCCGGAAAACCCGGAGATCGTCGTGGATACGGAGAGGCGAACCCCGGAGCAGAGCGCCGCGGAGATCCTGTCCTGGCTCGAGGCGCACGGCTACATCCCCGCCGCGGCGAACGCCCTGGCCATGCGGCAGGCGGCTGCGGCGGCGGCGGTGGCGGATGCCCCGGCCGTCGACGCGATCGAGCCTCACGGCGGCCGGCTGGTGAACCGCATCCTGAATGAAGCGGAGGCCCGTCGCGTTGAGGAACTTGTGCGCTCCGGCGAGGTGCCCGTCCTGGAGGTGGACTTGGAGAAGGCCAAGGAGGTCGAGAACCTCGCCACCGGCCTTTACAGTCCCCTTGAGGGTTTCCTCGGTCCCATGGACCTGGAGTGCGTCCTCTCCGGCGGCCGTCTGCGAGACGGCCTGCCCTGGACGCTCCCCATCGTGCTGGACGTGTCCCCGGAGGAGGCGGAACGGCTGCGGGGCAGGCTCGGGGGGCGGCTGGAGGGAGACGTGGCCATTTCGCATGCGGGCCGTCCGGTGGCTCTGCTCCGGGTGACGGAAGCCTACGGTTATGACAAGCGGGCCTTTTGCGAGGGGGTCTTCCGCACACTGGACGCGCGTCACCCGGGGGTTCAGAAGGTGGAGTCCATGGGGGAGGTGCTCCTGGCCGGGCCGGTCCAACTGGTTCGCCCCGTCGGGACACCCTTCGCGAGTTACAAGCTGAGCCCCTTGGAGACCCGTGCCCTGTTTCGTGCCAAGCGGTGGCGGAGCATCGTGGCCTTTCAGACCCGCAACGCCCCGCATCTCGGCCACGAGTACGTCCAGAAAACGGCCCAGACCTTCGCCGACGGGCTCTTCATCAACCCCGTGCTCGGGCGCAAGAAGCGCGGCGACTTCCGGGACGAGGTCATCCTGCGCGCCTACGAGGTGGCGGTCGAGAAGTACTACGTCAAGGAGGCCACCGTGCTGGCGGTCATCGAGTACGAGATGCGGTACGCCGGTCCGCGGGAGGCCGTCCACCACGCCATCATGCGGAAGAACCTCGGCTGCACCCACTTCGTGGTGGGCCGGGACCATGCCGGCGTGGGCAGTTACTACGGCCCTTACGACGCCCAGGAGATATTCAAGCAATATCCCGACCTGGGCATCACCCCGGTGCCGTTTCGCGAGTTCTTCCATTGCACCACCTGCGGCGGCGTGACCAACAGCCGGGTCTGTCCTCACGGGGAGGGGGAGCGGGTCGATTTCAGCGGGACCCTCGTGCGGGACCACTTCCTCGCCGGCCGCGGGGATGTCAGCCGCATTCTCCGTCCCGAAGTGGCGGACGCCATCCGCGCTTTCCCCAAGCCTTTCGTGGAGTGACGGGCATGAGCGCGGGAATCGCGGATCTATGGCGAGGGGGTCACTGAATGCGCATCCTCGTCACCGGCGGGGCCGGGTACATCGGCAGCCACGTGGCGCGCGCCC
>JACVJG010000482.1 GCA_015711875.1 Candidatus Solincola jinzensis
CCCTCCCACAAAGGAGATAGAGCCCATATTCCCGAAGGAGATGACCTCCTTGAAATACATGAGGTCGAGGCCCGGCCCGTGGGCGCGGTAGGACTTGGGCACGCGCACGTTCTCGAACCATATGTCCCCGTTCTTGTCCGCCGCCATACCCGCCTTCTGGTAGGGCGGCCCCTGGGTCACGCCTGGGGTGTCCGCGGGCACGAAGATGAAGGCGAAGTCGTTGGGGTCGCGGGAGCCCGGGTTGGTGGTGCATACCACCCCGAAGAGGTCACATACCCCGCCGGAGTTGGTGGGCCAGAGCTTATGGCCGTTGATCACCCACTCGTCACCGTCCAGGACCGCCGTGGTCTGGATGGTGGAGCCCCCCACGATCTCCATGTTCTCGATGTCCGCGCCGCCCTGGGGCTCGGTCATGGCGTTGGCGGCGAAGCGCGGCTCGGTGGTGTTGCAGAATATGGGGGCGAACTCCTCGCACAGCTCGCGGTTGACGTGGGGCTCCATGGCGATCATCACCATGGGCCAGTAGACCACCCCGAAGGCCACCGCCATGCCGGAGTCGGCGCGCGCCACCTCCTCCATGAGGCGGTAGGAGGCGGTGCCCACGTAATTGGAGCGCCCCAGTCCCCATCCCCCCAGGTCCTCGGGGAAGAGCACGCGCTGCATGCCCAGCTCGCCCATGAGCTTCTTGAACGCGGGCTCGATAAGGGCATGCTCCTTCCAGTCCTCGTCGAACTTGCGGCGGTGGGGGATGACATAGGTCTCCGCCCAGTCGCGCACGATCCTCCCCAGGGGGTCGTCCAGGGGGGAGAGATATTCCAGGGGCCGGGTGAAATCGTCTATGGTCCTCATCTGCGCACACCTCCCGTCATCGCGCCTGCGACTGGTAGAAGTAACGGGCCATATCCATCTTGGCGAGCTCGTAGGGCCCCAGGCAGAGCTGCATGGTCTTGGTGTCCCGCCAGTAACGCTCCAGGTTCCACTCCGTGGCGTAGCCCGCGGAGGCCATCATCTCCATGGCGTTGCCGATGGCCTTCTCCGCCGACTGCGCCACCTGATGTGCGACCATGGAGGCGGTGACGAAGTTGGCCTCCGCCCCCGCCGGCCCATAGATGGCAGGTTCTCCCAGCACTCGGGCCAGGTCGCAGGTGAGGAGGCGGCACACGCTGATCTCCTTGGCCACCTCGGCCATCACCGCGGCGGTTAAGGGGTTGTCCTTGAAGATGTTGCCCTTGCCTTTGATTACGCGGTTGTCGCCCCACTCCTTGAGGATCTCGTAGCAGGCGAAAAGGGCGCCTACGTTGCTGGCGGATACTCCCAGATAGAACCACGCCAGGGCGGCGCGGCAGGCCTCGGCGCCTCTGGCCACGCACATGCCTTCCGGCGCCTTCACCTTGGCGAACTCCACGTCGGCGTTGCGGTCGGCCGCAAGGCCGGTCTTGAGAAAGGCGGCCCCGCGCTTTACGCCCTTGGCGTCTCCGGGCACGGCTATGATGCCCACCGCGTCACCGGGATCATCCGCTCCCTCCAGTCCGCAGAGCACGGCGAAGAAGGAGGCGTCGGCGCCGGACGCGGCCGGGCGGGCCTTCTCCGCCTCCACAGACCACGCGCCGCGCGAGAGCTTGGCCCTGGCCTGGGGCACGTCACGGAAGAGAGGCAAAACCAAGGAGACGATCGCCGGGGTGTCGCCGGAGGTGACCACGGGCTTTAAGGCCTCGCAGGCCTCGTCGTTCACCCTGCCCTCGCTGGCCACGCAGGTCTGCAGGGCCCAGAGGGAGGAGAGCAGCAGCGCTATGCCGGTGTCGCCCCGCGACACCTGCTCCAGCGCCGCCACCATTGTATAGGCGGCGGAGGGGGTGTTGTGCCCGTCGCCGCCGTGCGCCTCCGGCCAGTAGAGGCGCTGCAAGCCTATGTCGCAGAAGAGTTTGCGCATGGCCGGCGCCAGCAGGGCGGCGTAGTCCTCCTTCAGCTCCAGGCGCTTATCCATGAGCTCGCTCTCGGCCCAGCGCCTGAGGTTCCCGGCCAGCGACACGTCCATGTCGCTCATCCACTCGTACATGCAGGGAAAAAGGTCGTGTGAACTCATGCCATACCTCCCCTTTATCCACTCCCCTCTCGCTTTTCCGTACATCCCATCCACGCGCTTACGCAGGGAAAGAGATCATATGAACCCATGCCATACCCCCTTCATGCCATGACTGCCCTTGACCCACTCCCCTCTCGCTTTTCCATACATCCTGATACGGAAAAGACCTTTATGGATTCCATGGACGGATTACATCGGCCGGATGAGTCGCGCAACCAATACCCTCCCTGGATACCCGTAAACCAGTTATATCCGCAAACCCGCTCGCACGAGCCTGATGAAACTGCCGCCAGCCGAAGAAGCTGCCGCCAGCCGAAAATATATAGAGCCGTGAGCCTAAAGCCGTCAGCCGAAACTATATAAAGAGAACTATCATTATTCATAATCCCAGCACAAGGGGAGAAGCCCTAACTATCCCATAGGGAAATCCCCCCGGAATCACGCCCACACTTTTCGGCCCCCGGGGCGACGCCATGATCCGGCCCCCGGGGCCACGCCTGAAATCCCTCCGGAATCAACCTTGATCGTATCTTCGCTTTTCAATCCTGATCCCCTCGGAATCACGCCCTCGCTATTCGGCCCCCGGGGCCACGCCATGCTTTTCGCTTCTTCCCCTTTCCTCCCGACCACACCTT
>JACVJG010000483.1 GCA_015711875.1 Candidatus Solincola jinzensis
TGAGCGCTGGGTTCTTCTCGCCCATTCACATCACTCCTTTCACAGGGCTCGGACATGCAGGGAGACGGATACCGCCCGACGGCGATGCTTTTCATGCCCCCCGCTCCGCGCCAGCCCTTCCTCCGCAAACATGACCTCGATCGACTTCCTCGTGAGTCCGCCAACCGGCATCTCCGGGATATCACCGTCTAGACGCCGCATATCCATGAACTTCCTTATACCTCCCGTCTTCGCCGGAAACGGCGACATCGCCATCGCCTTACTCCACCGCGCCGATGAAACGCCGGGTGAAGGAGGGGAACTCCTGTGCGAAATGTTCCTCCCATTCCTCCTGCGTCCAGTACTTATGCCGGTCGAAGAAGGGGTCGCGGGGCTCGCAGCTCACGCCGACGCCGATGCAGAAGTCCACGTCCTCGATGAACTCACAGGCGGGCGCCGCCGCCCCTATGGTCTGGAAGACGCGGCAGTGCAAGCCCATGTACCATGCCGCCGCCGCCGCCGCGTTCGCCGCCATGTGCACGTCGTAGACCACGAAATGGCAGCAAGGGCCGTTGATGATGGACTCCACCTCCTCGGCCTTGTTGAGCTCCTCGCAGGTGCGGAAGCCACAGGCGCCACAGTCGAAGTTGTACACCGACTTTCTCTTCGCGCCGATGAGAAGGGCGCGTGTGTTCTGTTTAGCCAAATCGAGAAAGCTGCGCCCGTCGCGGTTGAAAAGCGGGGATACCTCAGCCACTCCCTCGCAATAACCGGCGAGGTCCTCGAACTCCTCCGGGCCGATGGCGGCCAGCTTTATGCGCGAGGGCCCGAACTTCAGGGCGGTGTTGGCGGCCACGGCCATGAGCTCCACCGCGCGGTCCAGTCCCCCTCGCAGCAGGTCGTCTCCCTTTATTATCGCCATTGCTCACACCCCCTAGGAATATATGGAGCGGAAGGTCGGGAAGAGACGGTGTATAAGGCGGTTCTGCAGGGTCTCGTTGTTGTACTCCGCCCACTGCCGCGGCAGGTCCCGGAAGGGGCTCTTCTCGGTGACCGAGGCCAGGAAACCCAGGGCGATGCCGCATTTATACGGCACCAGGTCCATGCGCAGGGCGGCCGCTCCCACCGACATCTTGATGGCGTGGTCGATGCCCAGATGCCTGGAAAGGGTCACCGCCGCGTTGAGGGCGTAGGCCAGATTCATGGAGCGCAGGAGGCAGAACGGGCCCCGAAAGGCCACCGAGGGCTCGTCCGGCAGGCGCTCCGCTTCCCTCCAGCTGTCGCAGAGCAGGTAACCGCAGAGATTGCAGTTGGAGTCCATGGGGTCATGCCCCGACCTGCGGTCCGCCATGATCATCACCACGTCGGAATCGCGCACCTGCACCGCGTCGGAGCGGAAGAAATCCCAGCGCGGGTTGTCGGCGGCCATCTTGTCTATACAGATCGCCAGATCCTCTATCTCGTCCCGGTCGTCCAGCACGTGTATGCTTATCTCGTCCACCCCTCCCACGCGCGGCGAGGTGGTGGCGGCGGCGAGGAGGAGCTTGGCCGCCAGCTGCGCGCTCTCCGCCCTCCTCTCCATGTATTCCCTCATCTTTCTCTCCACGGGGCATCTCCCTCCTTCATCCCTGTCCTGCGGTTCCTAAAGCCGCCGATCGCTATCCCACCTTCATCTCCAAACCCGCCTTTATCCCCGCCGCCGCCTACCCCCGGCGATGCCGGCGTCGCATCCGTCGCCGTCCACAGGCCAAAAGCGGGTTCATGGGCGTCACTGCGCGGTTGAGGGCCGTCGAGCATTTCCCCGACAGCCGGCGTCCTGCAAGCCCTAAGTGGGCAGGCCGTACTCTTCGCAGATGGCTGGGTAGGCTTCGTAAGCCGGTTTGAGCAATGGGAGCATGCCCAGGATCTTGGCCATGGGACCTTTGGCCTTGATCTTGCGCTTGGCCAGGGCCACGGGCAGCTTCAGCTTCTGCAGCCAGAAGTTGTGGCAATCGTCGCCGGCCAGCCACATGATGACGTCGCCCTCCTCGTCGCGCTTTCCGAGGAAGAGCTCCGGCTTCTCGGCCCCGTGCAGCAGCCATATCTCCCCGTCGGGATCGTTGATGACGAACTGCACGTTGATATTCTCCTCGTAGAACTTCTTGTTCACCGCCTCGTCCTCTAGCAGCTTGGTGAAGAGCTTGCCCAGGACCTCGTACATGTGGTCGGTGTCTTTGAAAACCGGCATGACGCACACCCCTTTCTTCTTCTCACTGACCTTTACCGTGGCAGCCAAGACGGGTATAGTTTAACATACCCTGGTATGATACTATGGTATCTATAAAGCGTCCCGACGTCAAGAGCGATGGGGGCGGAGGCGCGCAAGGCGCCATCAGGGCCGAAAGCGCTGCGGCGGGAGGCAGGGCCGGCGCCACACGGAATCAAAGGGGAAACGCCATGGCGAAGAGCAAGGATTCCCCCAGGACCGCGAGGGGACAGCAGACACGGCAGGCCATCTTCGAGACCGCCGTCGACCTCTTCGCTAGGAAGGGCTACGACAAGGTCACCGTCGACGACATCTGCTCCAAAGTCGGGGTCACCAAGGGGGCTTTTTACAACCATTTCCGCTCCAAGGACCAGATCATCCTGGAGGAGTTCATGCGCATGGACGAACATTACGTGCGCGTCGCCGAGGAGATATCCGCCTTGCCCACCAGCCTGGAAAAACTCAAGGCCTTCAACCATGCCGCCATCAC
>JACVJG010000484.1 GCA_015711875.1 Candidatus Solincola jinzensis
CCAGCAGGTGCATGACCTCCGCCAGGATGTCACGTGACTTGTTCACCACCTCCTCCTGGGTCTCCGCTCCCTCGGCAATGGCGTCCATATCCCGTTCCAGGGCGGCGGTCATCTCGGGTGTGGAGATCACCCCCGCGAACCTGCGCAGGGCCTCGGTGACCGCCATCCCCGTCTCCGTGGGGGTAATGGGGTCCCCGTAGATGTATCCCCTCTGGTAAAGGCTCTCTATGATGGAATGGCGTGTCGACTTGGTGCCCAGCCCCAGTTCCTCCATCTTCTCGATGAGCTTGCCCTGGCTGTAACGGGGCGGGGGTTGTGTCTCGCCCTGTTTCAGCTCCGGCGGGCCCGCCACCCGCAGCACCTCTCCCACTTCTAAGGGGGGCAGCATGACCTCCTTTTTGCGCCCGTAGGGATAGTAGCGGTACCAGCCCTCCTCAACGGTGCGGCTGCCGCGGGCGACGAAGGGCTCGGGACCGCAGCTGAGGTCGGCGCGCACGGATTCGACCACCGCGTCGCCGGCCAGGGTGGCCATGAAGCGGCGCGCCACCAGCTCGTATATCTTCCACTCCTGGGGCGAGAGGTCCCCCCTCGCTGCGGCCGCGGTGGGGTGGATGGGAGGGTGGTCCGTGGTCTGCTTTTTGCCCCGCGTGGGCTTGAGCTCCTTCCTGTCCAGGAGCATGCCCGCGGCCTCACGGAACTCGGGGCTGCGCGCCAGCTCCCGCAGGATGCCCCGCAGATCCAGCGAGGGCGGGTAAACGGTGTTGTCCACGCGGGGATAGCTTATGTAGCCGTTCATATAGAGGTTTTCGGCCACGCTCATGGCCTTGGCGGCGGAAAACCCCAGAGAGGCGGCAGCGGTTAGCAGCCCGGTGGTGTTGAAGGGGATGGGGGGCTTTACCCTCCTCTCGCTGGCCTTGAGCTCGGTCACCCGCGCGGTGTCCTCAAGGCGGGAGAACGCCTCCTCAGCCTCCCTCTGCTCGAGGAAGCGCTCGGTGGCGTGGGTGGCCTGGAAGGATTCCCCATCCTTGGCACACTCGATCCTCAACGTCCAGAAGGGGGTGGGAACGAACTCCTTGCGCTCTTTCTCGCGGTCCACGATGAGGGCGAGGGTGGGGCTCTGCACCCGCCCCACGGAGAGAAAATGCTTGCCCAGCCTGGTGGAAGCCAGGCTGATGAAGCGGGTGAGGCTGGCCCCCCAGATGAGGTCGATGTCCTGGCGCGCCTCCCCCGCCGAGGCGAGGTCGTAGTAGGGGTCCTCGAGGTGAGCGAAAACGCGCTTTATCTCCTGGGGGGTGAGGGCGGAGAAGCGCGCTCTCTTCACCGGTATATCCGGACGCACCTCCCTGATCTTGTTGATGGCATCCACGCCGATGAGTTCGCCTTCGCGGTCGAAGTCGGTGGCGATGATCACCTCGTCGGCCTTTTTGGCCTCGGCCTGCATGGCCTTTATCAGGGCTTTGTTGGTGGGGACCTTCACGATGTCCGCGTGGATGAGCTCCCGCGGCTCCACGTCCTGCCATTGCTGGTACTGCTCGGGAAAATCCACCTTGAGTATGTGGCCCTTCAGCCCCATGCAATGCACCTGGTCCCCGTTCATCTCGAAGGCGTAAACGGGGTTGCGCGAACGGTCCAGGGCGCGTGCCTTGCCGTCCGAGAGTATGGACGATATGCGCCTGGCGGTGGTGTTCTTCTCGGTTATGATCAGCTTAAGCGCCATCTCATCCCGCCTTCTGGCAAACATTCGGCAAATATCCGTAACACATTTAGAGTCGGGGAGTCAAGGAAGGCCTGGGTCGAGCATTTGTGATATCACCCCTTTCTCCTGCCGGCTCTGCCTGTTTTGTCAGGATGACAGGATGGCCTCTCAACTTTTTTCAACCCGAAAAGCGCCTACGGAAACGTTACAGCATCTTGGGCCGAGCATTTGTGATATCACTACTTTCTTCACTCCTTTCTCTTGCCGGCTTTGCCTGGTTTGTAAGGTTGACAGGGTGGTCTCTCCACCTTTTCCCAGCCCGATAAGCGGCTGCCGAATCGTCGCAGCATCTGGGTCGAGCATTCGGTAGAGCGCCCTTTCCCCCCATCCATTCCGCCATCCTTATCGGGAAATCTGGCAGCCTTTCAGCCATTTCGCTATGCAGGACACCTATCGAACGCCGCGTCCGCGTCTTTCATCCTCTTATCACAAGAGCGCCCCCCACTGACCTCTCCCTTTATTTACCAATACCTTCCATTCACCGCGGGGTTAAAGGGCGACCCCGCCCCTTGCGGTCTCCGGAAGTCCGCCTCTTCTGAAAGCCATAAGCCGCCAACACGGCCTTGCTCCTCTTTGCCACCCGTCGCCTCCCTGACCCCCCTTTTTCATGCGCCATAATATGGAACGTGCGCGAGCATAAGCATGGCCTTTCCCCATCGACGCCTTTGGGGGCATCGCCGCGCGCGGACACGATAGAGGGCCGGGCTGGGCCCGGCCCTTCTTCTTCCGTTTTCCGGAATCCGCTACCTGATGAAGAGGGGCGCGAAGACCAGGGCGATGACCGACATCACCTTGATCATGATGTTCATGCAAGGCCCGGCGGTGTCCTTGAAGGGGTCGCCCACGGTGTCGCCCACCACGGCGGCGGCGTGGGTCGGGGTCCCCTTGCCTCCCAGGTTGCCCGCCTCGATGTATTTCTTGGCGTTGTCCCAGGCCCCGCCCGCGTTGGCCAT
>JACVJG010000485.1 GCA_015711875.1 Candidatus Solincola jinzensis
TGACCCCTTGAGCGACGAAGCGGTGGAGGGAGTGGTCAACTTCGTCTATCCGGAACTCCAGAACACCGTGCGCGGCCTCATGGAACTCAAGGGAAACCGCGCCCTGGAGGTGCTCTTCTTCGCCAAGGTCCTGGATGTCTTCCGCGAGGCCATGAGGGCCAGGGAAGAGGGCAAGAAGATCATCTTCATCCCCTTCACCTTCCCGCCTGAGATCTTCTGGGCCTTCGAGAGCATCTTCCCCCTCTGCACCGAGATCGTCTCCGGCGCCATCGTCAACATCTGCTACGGCCAGGGGGAGAGGTTCTGGGACTACGCCATGGGCCTGGGCCTGCCCGACTCCCTCTGCTCCGGCAATACCATCGGCATCATGTCCCTGCTCATGGGGCCGGGCCTGAAGCCTGACGCCGTGGTCTACAACACCCCTGGCAGCTGCAATCCCAACGCCAAGATCCACGCCTTCGCCGCCGACTACCTGGGCATCCCCCAGTTCATCATGGAGAAGCCGGTGGACGAGTCGGCGCGCGGCCGCGAGCTCAATTTCCGGTACCTCAAGCGGCTCATCGCCGAACTTGAGGAGTGGTCTGGCGAGGAGCTCAAGGAGGAGCGGCTGCGCGAGGTGATGCAGAGGAGCTATAAGGCCGCCGAGCTCTACAACGAGTACTGGGAGCTGAAGAAAGCGGTCCCCTGCCCGGTGCCCAACATCTTCGGCATGACCCTGCTGGTGCTGCGCAGCCAGCTGTGGGGTCGCGAGGACGCCATCGAGGTGCTGCAGGCGATGGTGGACATCTCCAAGGAGCGCTTGCGCAAGGGCGAGTACACCGCCCCGGAGGAACGCGCCCGGGTGTACATCAGCTACATCTACTGGCTGTTCAGCTTCTACGAGTACTTCACCTGGATGGAGAAACAGGGCATAACCGTGCTGGGGGACATCCTCGCCATCCATTATTTCCCACCTCCAGACTTCTCCTCCAAGGAGAGCATGCTGCGCAACTACGCGGAGGTGGCCTTCGACTATCCCATGACCCGGCAGATGGGCGGGGAATCCATCTCCGTCAAGTGGCTGGAGGACATCGCCTGGGCGGCCACGGACCTGGGGGCCGACGCCTGCATCTTCGGGGGAGTGCACGCCTGCAAGCACACTCTGGGCACCATCGCCTTCGTGCGCCGCGAGATGATGAAGAGGGCCGGGCTACCCACCCTCATCCTCACCGGCGACGTCTTCGACAAGAGACACACGCCCATGTCCCTGTTCCAGGAGGAGGTGGAGACCTTCGTGGAGCAGGTGGTGGCGAGGAAGAGGGCGCGTTCCGGTCGCGGGAAGGCCAGGGCTTCCGCGGATGCCGGGAGTGCCGGCGATTGAGCCGTGGGCCCTTGCGCCACGGGCCGGATCGGGAAAAGCCGGTGCGGGTTTTGACGTTGACGTCTTTGTTTTGTCCGTGTCCGCATACGGGGATGGCGCCGAGCCCGACTCTGCTGCCGCAGGGTCGCAAGGACGGCTTTTGGCTTTACGGCGATGCCCTATGATCCCAGGCCTCTAAAGGGATGGGCTTACGTCCGTGGTAAGGGGAGGGCTTGACGTCTCGATGATGCCCGACACCCGAGCGCGCAAGGAAAGACGGGCAATGCAGGACGAAGAGGGGTACCGTAGATGAAAGATTCCACGCGGCGCCTGTTCCTTATCCACGGCTGGAGGGTGGACCGGGCTCTCCACGGCTATGTCTATTACCGCTGGATCGATTATTACATCAAGGTACTAATGGCCATCGCCAGGAGATACGTGCGCGTCTTCCCGCGCGGTCGCCTCGTCTTCGATTTCTTCTTCGACCGCTACCACTGCAAGGTGCTCACGGAGGAGCAGGCGGCCAAGCTCCTCACCCTTGACCACGACGTCACCGTGGATCCCGCGCTCAGCGCCCGCGTGGTGCCTTTTCCCCACGCCCACCGCATCATCCTCGAGCAGCCGCAGCATATCGTGGCCATGGACTGCGCCTGCCGCATCGAACGGGGGTTCACCGATCCCGAGGCCATCAACGTCTGCCTGGCGGTGGGGGAGCCGGTGGCGAGCTTCTGGCTGGAGCACGGGGCGCAAAGGCTGCATGCCCGCAGGGTAAGCGCAGGGGAGGCGCTGGAGATCCTGCGCCGCGAGCGTGCGCGCGGCAGCGTGCCCACCGCCTGGTTCAAGGACACGGCCGGCGAACGCTTTTTCTCCATCTGCAACTGCGCGCCTGGCGCCTGCGACGCCCTGGAGGCGGCCCGCCTCGCCGCCAGCCTGCGGGTGGAGTCCCCGCCCGTGATCACCGCATCCTCGGGGTACCTGGCAAGCATCGACCCCTCTCTCTGTTCCGGGTGCGGCGCCTGCGCCTCCGCCTGCCCCTTCGGAGCCGTACGCCTTGACGGGGAGAGCGCGGTTGTGGACTTCGCTCTCTGCATGGGATGCGGCCTTTGTGCGGAGCGTTGCGAGCGGAAAGCCACCACCCTGCTCCGCGACGAGCGCAAGGGCATACCCCTGGACATCGCGGAGCTGGAGAAAACGACTTCCCGCGAGGCGAGGGGATAGGCGCGCGGCTTTCCGCATAGAAGCGAAGCCAGACAACGCTTTACGGGGGAAGGAGGAAATGAACCGGAAAGGTCAGCTATGGGATGGGCGTCCCGCAAGGCTATGGAGCCCGGCCTCAGGACCGGATGTGGGGTCATAGAACAAAC
>JACVJG010000486.1 GCA_015711875.1 Candidatus Solincola jinzensis
GGTCGTCTCGGGAGGACGTTATGGAAGATAATGGCAAGTATGTGCTGGCGTTCAATTCCAGCCCGCGCAAGGAGAAGGGCTTCACCGCCCTGGTGCTGGAGCGCTTCATGTCCGGCGCCGCCTCCGCGGGAGCGGAGACGGAGACGGTGTACCTGGCGGAGAAGAAGATCGCCGACTGCCTGGGATGCACCTGGTGCTGGTTCAAGACCCCAGGGGTCTGCCGCCACAGGGACGACGTGCCCGATCTGCACGCGAAGATGCTGCGGGCCGACGTGCTGGTGTACGCCACCCCCCTCTACATCTGCACCATGAGCGCGATGATGAAGCGCTTCCTGGACCGCATCATGCCCCTCGCCGAGCCCTATCAGGAATACCGTGACGGGGCATGCAGCCATCCCCACCAGCATAAGCGCGAGCGCGAGACGCGCACCGTCCTCGTATCCACCTGCGGTTTCCCGGGGCTCAGGAACTTCGACCCCCTGGTCTTCACCTTCGAGCGCATCGCGGAGGTGGGGGGCGGCACCCTGCACGCCTCCATCCTTTTTCCCTCCTCGGTGCTCCTGGCCCGCGACCCTTGCCCCGCCGCGGAGCAGCTCGAGTACGTCTTTCGCGCCGGGCAGGAGGTGGTGGGAGAGGGCATCCGAAAGGAGACGGTCGAGGGCTACAGCCGTCCCTTCGCGGACCCAAGAGAATATATCGACGAGATGAACGCCCTCTTCCGTGCCCTGCGGGAAAAAGCCGCGGGCCGATAAGAGATCGGGCCGGGCCATGCAAGCCGCACCTGCGGCCGTTTTAGCCCGTGCGGATACCGCAAAGGCGCTCGGGCGGGGCGGTCGAATGATGCGTCGGGCAGGCGCGCCTCCTATCGTCATGGCACAACAGTCGAGGTAACGGTAACCTCTTATCCATGAACATGGGAACATGGCGCGAGGCGATATTCATAGAGCGCCCCAACCGCTTTCTGGCCGCGGTGGAAATGGATGGCGTCCGCGTGGAGGCGCACGTTCCCGATCCGGGGCGCCTGGCGGAGCTGCTCGTGCCCGGAGCCAGGGTAAGGCTGCGCCCCGCGGCCGCAGGAGGAAGGCGCACCGCCTGGGACATGATCGGCGTGAGATGCCCGCAGGGATGGGTGAACATCGACTCCCGGCTTCCCAACCTTCTCTTCGCCGAGGCGGTGCGTGAAGGCAGGTTGGCGGAGTTCCCCTCTCCCTGCGAGCCCCAGCCCGAATATCCCTTCGGATCGAGCAGGCTCGACTTCCTGCTGCGATGCGGCGGTCCCCCCTGCCTGGTGGAGGTGAAGGGCTGCACCCTGGTCACGGACGGCATCGCCCTCTTCCCCGACGCCCCTACGGTCAGGGGATCGCGTCACCTGGAAGAGCTTGCCATATCTTTGGAGAAGGGCTACCGCGCCTGCGTGGTGATGGTGGTTAAGCATCCGGGTGGCAGAGTCTTCAAGCCCAACCGGGAAACCGATCCCCTCTTCGCCTCCACCCTGAGGCGAGCGGCCGCCGCCGGCGTGGAGGTGCTCGCCTACCTCGCCCCCTGGAAAGGCAGGAGCATGCGTATCGAGAAAAGGCTGCCGGTCGTTTTATGACCGTTATGACCGTAGCCATTGCCGAGGAGATCGCGACATGGCTCATCTCCGGGAGCAGGCCGCAAGCCATGCCGCACTGATCAGCCCATGGTTTGCGCGTGAATCCTCACAAAGGGGATAATGAGCTTCGCTTGAAAGACGCGTACGATGCCCCGCCTATTCGCCGTGGAAACTCGGCTTGACGCAGGGCCATGAAGAAGCGCGGAGTCAGGCTCATGGCTTTCAGCCATATCATGAGCGCCTACCCCCAAAGGGTTGGCTTCAGGCGTAAGGCGCGTTGCCCTATAATCGTAACCGTCACCGGCGGCAAGCGACCTTGAAAGCGGCGATGCGCCGGAGGCGGCGGAGGGCGGCATGGCCTCGGCTATGGGACAGGAGATGACAGGAACCTCGTGCGTGCCGGGATGAGAGCATGGAACTGAGATGGGATCCCCTGCTGAGAACCTGGGTGATGATGGCCTCCCGCCGTCAGGAAAGACCGCTCCTGCCCGAAGGCCGGTGCCCATTCTGCCCCGGCTCCGGCAAGGTACCCGATGATTACGACATCCTGGCCTACGACAACGATTTCCCCTCCCTGGTGCTGGAACCCCCGCCGCCGGACATCGCCGGTGACGACCTCGTCCCCGTGCGCCCCAGCTTCGGCAAGTGCGAGGTGACCCTGTACTCACCCCGTCACGAGGTCACCCTTCCCGGGCTGCCGCCCGAACACGTGGAGCGCCTGGTGGAGCACTGGGAACAGCGCTACCGCGAGCTGGGCAGCGTCCCCGGCATCGCCTACGTATTCATCTTCGAGAACCGGGGGGAGGCGGTAGGGGTGACCATCCATCATCCCCACGGCCAGATCTACGCCTACCCCTTCGTCCCCCTGCGCGTGCAGGCGGAGATGGAGTCCTGCCTCGCATACCGGAAGGAGACGGGAAGCTGCCTTATCTGCGATATCCTGCGGCACGAGCTCGAGGACGGGCGCAGGGTGGTTTTCGACGGAGATGCCTTCGCCGCCTTCGTGCCGCCATGGGCCCAGTACGGCTACGACGTCATGGTGGCGGCCCGCCGCCACCTGGGATCCCTCTCGGATATGGACGCGGGGGAGAAAAGAGGCCTGGCG
>JACVJG010000487.1 GCA_015711875.1 Candidatus Solincola jinzensis
GCCCTCGACCAGTACATCAACCTGCGTCCGGTCAAGCTCTACCCCGGGGTGGATTGTCCCCTCAAGGACAAGGGACCCGAGGATATCGATTTCGTGGTGGTGAGGGAGAACACCGAGGGGCTTTACGCGGGCACCGGAGGTTTCCTGCGCAAAGGCACCCCGGACGAGGTGGCGGTGCAGGAGAGCGTGAACACCCGCAAGGGCGTGGAGCGTTGTTTGCGGTTCGCCTTCGAGTACTGCCGGCGCCGCGACCGGGGTCGCAAGCTCACCCTGTGCGGAAAGACCAACGTGCTCACCTACGCCTGGGACCTGTGGGAGCGGGCGTTCAACGAGCTGGCGTCGGAATACCCTGATATCTCCACCGACTACGCCCACGTGGACGCCATATGCATGTGGTTCGTCAAGAACCCCGAGTGGTTCGATGTGGTGGTCACCGACAATATGTTCGGGGACATCATCACCGATCTGGGGGCCATGATCCAGGGAGGGATGGGCATAGCCGCGGGAGGGAACATCAACCCCGAGGGGACCTCCATGTTCGAGCCCATAGGGGGCTCCGCGCCCAAGTACACCGGCAAGAACGTCATCAACCCCCTTGCGGCCATCTGCGCCGTACAGATGATGCTGGACTACCTGGGCGAACGGGAGGCGGCGGGCATGGTGGAGAGCGCGGTGATGCGTGTGTGCGCGCATGACCTGGAATCCATGTCCGCGGGCCGCATGGGCAAGTCGACTTCGGAAGTTGGGGATCTTGTCGTAAAATACATCAGGGAGCAGCGGGGGTAAAACGACGGGGGTAGGAAAGGCGGGAGCGGAGGTAGTTATCGATGCCCATACCTGAAGTAGAGAAGATCTGGATGGACGGTGAGCTGGTGGACTGGAAGGACGCCAAGATCCACCTCCTGACGCATTCCCTGCATTACGGGTCGGGGGTATTCGAGGGCATACGCGCCTACGAGACCCCGCGAGGGGCGGCGGTTTTCCGCCTCACCGACCACATGAAGCGGCTGTTCCGCTCGGCGGCCATCTACCGCAAGCCTATACCCTTCAGCCTGGAGGAGCTGGTGGAGGCCACCAAGGTGGTCATCCGCGCCAACGGCCTCAAGAGCTGCTATATCCGGCCCATCGCCTTCCGTGGCTACGGGGAGATGGGTCTGCACCCCATGGCAGCTCCGGTAAACGTGGCCATCGCGGTATGGCCATGGGGGGCTTACCTGGGTGAGGAGGGGATAAAGCACGGGGTGAGGGCCAAGGTCTCCTCCTTCCGCCGCAACGAGGCCAATACCATCCCCACCGCCGCCAAGGCCACCGGGCAGTACCTCAACTCCATCCTGGCCAAGATGGAGGTGGTGGAGGCGGGCTACGACGAGGCCATACTGCTCAACATGCACGGACACGTAGCGGACGGCGCGGGGGAGAACGTCTTCGTGGTCAGAAACGGCGTGGTGTTCACGCCCCCCACCTCGGCGGGGGCCCTGGAGGGCATCACCAGGGACTCGGTGATGCGCATAGCCGAGGATATGGACATCCCCTGCCGGGAAAAGGACCTGGTGCGCACCGATCTCTACATCGCGGACGAGGCCTTTTTCACCGGCACCGCGGCCGAGGTGGTCCCCATCCGGGAGATAGACGACCGCGTGATCGGCGAACCCGGACCCATCACCAGGCGCATACAGGAAAAATTCTTCGAGATAGTGAAGGGCGGGGACAAGGCCTACGAGCACTGGCTCGAGTACGTGGATTGAGAAGCGCGCCACGCGGGCAGCTTCCCGCCTTTGAGCCTGGTTCCATCGCTTGCCACACGGAAAGGCACGCCTCATCGCGGGCTTTAAGGGCGCGGTCTTGAGCGGGAAAGGATTTCAGGAGACAGAACCGGGTTGACAACGGCAAGAGCGGCACACGGACACGGTTTGGAAGCGGAGTTATGAGCGGCGAAGCGATAAGATTATACGACACCACTTTACGGGACGGCGCCCAGCGCGAGGGGATATCCCTCTCGGTCGAGGACAAGCTCAAGATCCTGCGGCGGCTGGACGAGTTCGGGTTCCATTACGTGGAATGCGGCTATCCCGCGTCCAACCCCAAGGACGAGGAGTTCTTCCGCCGCCTCAGGCACGAGAGCCTCCGAGGAGCGGTGCCGGTGGCCTTTGGCTCCACCCGCAAGGCCATGATCGGCACCGAGAAGGACCGCGGGCTGGAGGAGCTGCTGCGCGCCGAGACCCCCGCCGTGTGCATCGTGGGCAAGAGCTGGGAACTGCACGTGCGCACCGCTTTGCGCACCCGCCTGGAGGAAAACCTTTACATGATCGCGGACAGCGTGGATTACCTCAAGCGCCACGGCCGCGAGGTCATCTACGACGCGGAGCATTTTTACGACGCCTACAAAGGCAATCCCGACTACGCCATGAAGACGGTGAGGGCGGCGGTGGAGGCGGGCGCGGACTGGGTATGCCTCTGCGATACCAACGGCGGCGCCTTGCCGTGGGAGGTGAGGGAGATAACCGCGGCGGCCGCGCGCGAGTTCTCCGTTCCCCTGGGCGTGCCCGCCCACCACGACGGGGAGTGCGCTGTGGCCAACAGCCTGGTGGCGGTGGAGGAAGGCGTCACCATGGTGCAGGGGACCATCAACGGTTACGGCGAGCGCTGCGGCAACGCCAACCTGTGTTCCATCATCCCCGCCCTGGTCCTGAAGATG
>JACVJG010000488.1 GCA_015711875.1 Candidatus Solincola jinzensis
CGATGAGGAGCGGACCCGCATCAACCTGGTGATGGGCATAGTGGTGATAGGCTCCGTGGTGGTGGTCTTCGTCATCACCTTCTTCGTCCTCAGCTACCTTATCCGCAGGCGCATAACCGAGCCCATCGAGGAGCTCGCCGCCGCTGCGGGAGAGGTCATGGAGGGCAACCTCGACGTGGAGATAAAGGTCCACGAAGGCGGTGAATTCGAGGTTCTGGAACGCGCATTCAAGGAGATGGTGGAGAGCTTCCGGAAATACATCGCCAAAGCGGCGGGGGAAGAATAGGCCGGCTCCGGCCCGCTGGCGCAAGAGGGCACGCCGCCTCAGCATGTGCCTTAAAAAGAGGCATGCAAGTCTATGTCGCCTAAACGGCCACGTGATGGCCGTCAGCCCGCACGCCATAATGCCATCATGCCGGCGGCGGAAAACGCGGGCCTTTGAGACCAAAGGATCGATGCTAGCTGGCGACACCTTATACCGATCGCATGACCACTGGGATATATGCCCTACCCCGCCCACGGCTCTCAGCGCCAAGGACGCCACAGGGTCGAGACGATTCACGACGGGGCTTGGAGTGCCCTGTTTGGGGACATAATATGATGTGTTATATTCAGGGCCAAGGGATATGATATGCGCGCGGACGGCGCCATGACTTGCGACATCTTCCAGGATGGCAGGTGCAGCATGGGCGAAAAAGCGACTTACAAATGGGACGCGGCCGATTACCGGGACAGCTCCTCGCAGCAGAAGAAATGGGGCCGGGAGCTGCTCTCGAAGTTGATCCTGCGAGGAGACGAACGCGTCCTCGACATAGGTTGCGGCGACGGCGCCCTGACCGCGGAGATCGCGGCACGCGTGCCAGACGGCGGCGTGGTGGGTATAGACAGCTCGCCCGAGATGATCGCTCTGGCGCGCGAGGCCTATCCCCCCGAAGCCTATCCCAACCTATCATGGGAGGTCATGGACGCGCGGGAACTCGCCTTCGACAACCTCTTTGACCTCGCCTTCTCCAACGCAGCTCTGCACTGGGTGCCCGACCAGCTCGAGGTGCTGCGCGGGGTGCGGAGGTCCCTCAAGCAGGGCGGAAAGACGCTTTTTCAGATGGGGGGAAGAGGGAACGCCTCCAACGTGGTACGCGCCCTGGCTGAACTTCTCGCCCACAGCGACTGGGGGCGTTATTTCGAGGAGCTGCGGCTACCCTACCGCTTCTGTTCCCCCGAGGAGTACACCGGCTGGCTCCGCGAAGCGGGGCTTGTCCCCATGCGCGTGGAGCTGATCCAGAAAGATATGGTCCATGAGGGAAGAGAGGGGCTGGAAGCCTGGATACGCACCACCTGGCTTCCCCTCACGCAATGTATCCCTGAGGAAAAAAGGGATGACTTCATCTTCCAGCTCGCCTCCTCATACCTCGACCTGTATCCTCCAGACGAGGAAGGCCTGGTGCATGTGAACGCCGTGCGCCTGGAGGTCGAGGCGGAAAGGGCATAAAGTTTTTCACGAGGCTACAAGCCGTGTTTCCGGCCCCGTATGCTCGCTGCCAAATGGATGGCAGAAAGGCGACGCCTGAATATCCGGCGACGAAACCAAACATGTTTACGGGATCGGGTACTGGTGTACCCGCGATTAATGGGGTTCAAGAGTTCCTGCCAGCCATTCCCGCCCTCGCTCGCCGCGTTGAGGGCGGCAAGCAGCGCGCAGGTTATCGCCAGCCAGCCCGGGTCCCCAACCAACCGCTATTTCCCCGGAGCAGGCCAGTTGTCTTAGGGAGCCCATTCCGCCTCAACCCCGTCGATATGCGGCTCCACGGAGACCCTTCGCTCCCCGTTCTCCTCCCATGCCTTGAAAACATAGGTCGTTTCGTCGTCCTCGAGGCGGTAAAAGGCGGAGCCGTCGGCACGCGGATAGACCCTCAGGGCAAGCCCTTCCTCCAGGCCCCTCTCGCCCACGTACTGCATCACCGGCCCCAGGGGCAGTATGGTGCCTTCCCTGACAAAAATGGGCACTTTCTCGATCGGACACGAATATTCCACCCATCTCGGGCCCTGGAAACGCTCACCAGACCAGAAGTCATACCACCCGCCCTCTGGGAAATATATCCTTCTTTCGTCTTCCTCGGTGAGGATGGGGGCGGCGAGCAGGTTCCTCCCGAAGAGGTATTCATCCTCGATGTTGTATACATTGGGGTCGTCCGGGAACTCCATCACCAGGTGCCTGATCATGGGCCATCCCCGTGCGGCGAGATAGCGGGCCTCCGAGTAGATATACGGTATCAGGCGGTAACGTAACTCGAGCATGCAGCGGACGATATCCTGAGTCTCCCTCTCGTAGTTCCATGGTTCGCGGAAACGCGGCCCTCCGCCATGGTATCGGATATGCGAATTGAGGATGCAGAGCTGGGTGAAGCGTATGTAGAGTTTGTCGGTAGGAGTGCCGGTGAAGCCGCCACAGTCCTGAGCCCAGAAGGTGAAACCGCACATTCCGAGGCTCAGGCCTCCGCGCAGGGAGCATAGCAGGTCATGGAAGGTGCTCGAATTATCCCCGGACCAGTGCACGGGATAGCGTTGCGAGCCAGCATAAGCGCTCCTCGCCCAGATGATGCCCTCCCCAGTCGCCTTCTCCGTGACCTCGAAAACAGCGCGATTGTAGAGCAACGGATACAGGTTATGCATCTCCGAGCCGG
>JACVJG010000489.1 GCA_015711875.1 Candidatus Solincola jinzensis
GGAGCTGGCTTATATGGAACACCTTGATGTCGGGATCGAGCTCCCGCGTGTACTCCTCCTTGAACACCCAGGCCGCGTGGGTGTCGGGGGTCACGATGGTCTTTACCCCCAGCTCGTTGAAGGTCTCGATGTTCTGCGCCGCGTAGGTCTCGAAAAAGTCGCGGTCCCCCAGCATGAGCATGAGGGAGCCGTCGCTTATCTCCTTCGCGCCCAGGGTCCCCACGTCCAGACCAGCCTCCAGCAGAACCTGGGCGGCCGCCCGCACCGCGTGCCTGAGGGCGGGATCGCTGGTATAGGCGTCCCCGGCGTAGAAAAGCACCTCCGCCTTTTCCTTGGGCAGGCTCTTCAAGGCGAGCCCCTTGGCCCAGTCGCCGCGCTTTTTCTTGTCCGCGCCGAAGGGGTTGTCGTTCTTCTCCAGGCTCTCGGCCAGCGCGGCGTGCTCCGGCATGGGGCCCCATCCCTCGCGCACCGCCTTCTCGCGCATGAGCTCGAAGACGCGCGTGGGATGGAGCTGCTTGACCTCGTAGCACTGTTCCTGGCAGGAGGAGCAGAGCATGCAGGTGTAAAGGATGTGGCGCATGGAGTCCGTGGGCTCTATCTCGTTGATGTGCAGGCCGCGCGCGATCTCCATCTTGCCCGAGGCGTAGTAGGCGTCCCAGCGGAAGCGGGTCCCCGAGGGGCAGTTCCGCCAGAAGCGCGAATCCGGGCAGAACTGCACGTGCACCGCCTGGCATACCTTGCACTTCGTGCAGATAAAGTAATCCTGCTGCAGCTCGTGCAGCACCTCCCGGGGCGCGGTGATCCTTTTCTTCATCCTCTACACCCCCTCCAGCAGCTGATCGGGGTTCAATATCCCCTCCGGGTCAACGATGTTCTTGAAGGTCTTGAGCACCTTGAGGAATCCCTCGTTCACGCGCTCGTACACCATCTTCGCGACCTCGCCGCGGGGGCGGTCCACGAAGGAGCCCTCGTCCAGGAGCATGCGATAGGCGTCGGATCTCACCGCCGTCACCTTATCCGATTCCTCCCCGCTCTTGGGGTCGTAGTAAAGGTCGCTCTCGCAATAGCATGAGGCGCCGAAGTATACAGGTATCATCACCTGCCCCACCTCGTCCTCGGCGTAGCCCCTCGCCTTGGCGATATCCCTGATCCTGGAAAGCAACCCGGGGGCGCGCCCATAGAAATCGTAGTGGTCGATGACGCTGGTGCGCCCGCGCAGGTAGTCGCGGTCGAAGATATACCAGGGCTGCTGGAGCTTCTTATCCATCAATCCCACCAGCTCGCCATCTATGGGCTTGGCGCCCAGGGCATCCGCGTCCTGCCGTATGTACTTCTCCCAGAGGTCCACCAGCTCCACGTGATGCTCGAGGCTGATGGCCGTGACCCAGGGCGGGAGCTTGGCGCGCAGCTCCTCCGCCTCGTCGCCGCTTTTCGCCAGCAGGGCCGAAAGGTAACGGGCATTGGCGGTCACGCATTCGAAGCAGTGCTCGTCACGGTTGACCTTATAGGCGAGCCTGGCCGCGGGCTCCGCCTGGTCGAAGCCGAAGAGGAGCAGGCGGCGCTCCTCACGCAGCGGGTATGTGTAGATGATGCCGTAGAAAGGTATGCCGAAGATGTCCTCCGACGCCCCGAAGAAGAGCGAGAACTGCGGGCCCTGGTCCTCGCGGAAATCGGCTATCCCCTCGGCGGTCATCTGCTGGGAGCCAGATACCCAGATGCGGCCATCCGCCAGCACGGCGTGGAAGATGGAGAGGTTGGGGAAGCGGTAGACCGCGTTGCCGTTGAGGACGTCGCGGTCGAGGTAGGAACGAAGCACCGAGCGCGACCGTGCCGCCGCCGGGAGAAGCAACTTGCAATCCTTCTTCAGACATTCTTCCTGCAAGCGCTCGTAGGTAACGCCGGCGTAGATATGGGCCATGAGGTTGCGGCGGTCGATCTCCTTGATGCCGTCCATGCGCCCCAGGTCGATGAGCAATCCCTCTCCGGCGGCAAGGGATGTTTCCATCTTTTCCCTGCGCACGGAATACATGGGTATCCCCGCCCTCGAGGCCAGCTGCGCCACCTCGCTGAGGTCGAACTCGTCCGCCGGCCTCACCAGCACCAGGTTGGTCTCCTTCGGGGCGTCCTCGAAGTATCCCGCCAGGGCGGACGCCCCCCGGGCAACGTTGGCCTTCCCGACTATCTCCTCCAGTTCACGGATGATATCCGCCGCCACCATCGGCTTACCTCCTTATCCCTGCTGCCCTCACCTGCGTGTTTGCCGGAAAGCTGTCCCACGGGACCTTTGCGGGTTTTCTGGTTTACATACATTAACTTTGCGTTATATATAATTATATGAACGACTAGTCAGTCACATTAACTTCGTTTATTATATGGTCATGCCCGCGGAGTGTCAAGGCGGGGCAAGCTGTGAAGCGGGTATGTTTTACCTGCTAAACTGCCTTATTTAAAAACTCGATATATAGTCGGTTTTTAGTGGCGGGAGATCGCGCAAACCATGCGTGAGCCACACAAGGAGCCGTGCAAAATCAATATCCTAAGATGACGCGGTGTTGGGAGGCGGCGGAGCCGGGGCAGGGAACGGCGATCTCCCTGTGCCGGCGCCGGGAGAAGCCCGCCCATGAGGCGAGGGAGGATCACTGCGATCCCCAGGCGCTATCCTGGCGGTAAACGCGAT
>JACVJG010000490.1 GCA_015711875.1 Candidatus Solincola jinzensis
TAGAGGGTCGATGACCGTCACGCGCTCCAGTTCGTCTCCGAAGAACTCGGCCCTTACCACCCGCTCCTCGTAACTGGGATATATCTCCAGTGTGTCCCCCTTGAGACGGAAACTTCCCCGCGTCAGATCGTAATTGTTGCGCGTGTAGTGCATGTCCACCAGCTGGCGCAGCACCGCCTCCATATCGTATTCTTCGCCGCATTTGAGGATCAGCACACGTTTCAGGTATTCCTGAGGGCTTCCCAGGCCGTAGATGCAGGATACCGAGGCCACGATGATCACGTCGCGGCGGGAGAGGAGGGCCGAGGTGGCGCGGTGGCGCAGACGGTCGATGTCCTCGTTTATGGAGGTATCCTTCTCGATATAGGTGTCAGACCGCGGCACGTAAGCCTCTGGTTGGTAATAATCGTAATAGCTGACGAAATATTCCACGGCGTTTTCGGGAAACAGCTCACGGAACTCGTTACAGAGCTGAGCCGCCAGGGTCTTGTTGGGGGCTATGACCAATGCGGGCCGGTCAACGGCGTTGATGACGTGGGCCATGGTGAAGGTCTTGCCCGACCCCGTCACTCCCAGGAGAGTCTGCAACCTCTCCCCCTCCGAGAGCCCCTCCACCAGCGAGCGTATAGCCTTGGGCTGGTCGCCGCGGGGAGAGAGGTCTGCGGCGATGCGAAAACCCCCCATACTAGAGGTCACCTCGCGAAAGAAGGTCCGGCAGCTCCCTGAGATCGAGCACGCGGCGGCCCGTGAAGTCCGGGAACCTACCCCAGCGGTCGAGGAGTACCGCCCTCATGCCCGCGTCGCTTGGCCCCTGGTAATCGGAGATGGGAGAATCCCCGACATGCAGCGCGCGTTGCGGGGGAACTCCGGCCCTCCGCAACGCCAGAGCGTATATCTCCGGATGGGGTTTCTCGTACCTCTCGAGGCCGGAGATCACCGTGACCTCGAAGTAACGGCTCATCCCCAGTGCGTCCAGAAGGTCCTGCAGCCAGCCCTCGAAATTGGATATTATCCCCAGACGGTAACCATCATCCCGCAAGCGGCTGATGGTTTCCGGAACGTCATGATAAGGCTGGTAGTTGTCTGGGTCGGAAAAGGCGCGATAGAGGGCGACGGGAAGCTCGCCGTCATCGCCAGGCCCTCCGAGCTCCCGTACCAGACGCGAATAGAAAGCCGTCCAAAAACGCCGCGATTCCTCCGCATCGTTGGTGAAGGTATAGCCCTTCCTCTGACGTTCCTCCACCCCCGCCATAAGACGACGCGTGGCCTTGGGAAGAAGCGAGAGATCCACCTCGAGGCCATACTCGGCACATATACGCGCGAAAAGCTGGGGGAAAGACGGCACGGGGTGTACGAGGGTTTCCCCCGCGTCGAAAAAGACTATTTCCGTCTCGCTTCCCGCCGCCGTATTTGTCATGCGCGCTTACCGTCCTCTATCATAATCCAATAAGGGCTCACACGAGCCCTGAGTCAATGATAGCATGCATGGATAAGTGGAGGTTGACGGAGATCGCGCGCAATACCTGTCGCTCGTTGCGGGGATGCCCGGCCAGCCAGTACCTTTCCTGCGAGGCATACCGGAGTGGCCTGGAATGCTGGCAGATCGATGAGCCGCGATGCTCGCGGGAACTGCACTTCTGCATGCAGTTCGGGTGCCCCGTTTACGACCGCTACAAAGAGGAGATAGAGGCCACCCTGAGGGAAAGGGCTCTGGAGCGTCGCTGAGCGAGCCGGGCCTCCGGACGATCCCGATTCACGGCCCCGTTTCTCATGTCTACCCGAGGATGCGGGCTCTTCAAAGAGAAGCTACAGATAGGTTTTCTTATGGCGCCAAGCCCGCTTGCCGGCATTCAGCCAGCACTTTTCTCGCGTGCCCGCGAGACGATGACCTCCCAGGCGTGGTCTACCTCACGCCGCAGCTCATCAAGTCCTCCCTCGTTGCGGATGACGAAGTCGGCAAATGACAGCCTCTCTTCCCTGGACACTTGGGAGCGAATACGCGCCCAGGCTTCATCGGCCGTGCTGCCACGGTCGGAGATCAGCCTTTCCGCTTGAAGCTCCGGCGATGTGTCCACCACCAGGGTGAAATCGAACATGTCGCCCGCCTTCACGTCCACCAGCAGGGGGATGTCCAGCACCGCGATGCCCTCACCCCCGTTTTCCCTTTCCCAGGTGCGCAGACGCTCGAACATGAGCTGAAATATACGGGGGTGGGTGACGCGGTTGAGAAACGCTCTCTCCTCTTCGCTGGAGAACACGATCTGAGCCAGTTTGGCGCGGTCGATCTCGCCTTTCTCGTCAAGCACCGATGGCCCGAAGTGCTCCGCTATCTCATGCCAGGCGGGCTCGCCCTTCTTGACCACCTCGCGCGCCAGGAGGTCGGTCTCGATGACCAGGGCTCCCTTTTCCTCCAGCATCCGGCAAACGGTGCTCTTTCCGCTGGCTATGCCTCCCGTCAAAGCCACCAGGAACAAACCCTCACCTTCCTTTCCACGCCAGATGGCGTCTTGCTGTCTCCTTAAGCTCCGCGCGAGCTAGTATAACGTAAAGCCGAGAGTCACTTTAAGGCCGTGAGGATGAAGCACCAGGCTTGGCGGTATCCCGCTAGAGACGAGCCCGCCTCAGAAGGCGGGCTCTTTTGTCCTTCTCCCTGCTCTTACACGTCTTTTGC
>JACVJG010000491.1 GCA_015711875.1 Candidatus Solincola jinzensis
AAGTGCACCCATTTTTCCTCGCCCGGCTCCCCGCGCTCGCGGAAATCCGGCGCCCTCCGCGCCGGCGTGGCGAAGGAGGCGTTGCCGCGCCCTCCCTTTCCGCCCGCGGCGACGACAACCTCCTTGCCGGGACGCGACAGGTCAGCCAGCAGTCTTCCACCTTCCTCCCTTACCTGGGTTCCCACGGGCACCAGGAGGATCAGGTCTTCCCCATCCGCACCATGTCGGTGGTTGCCGGAACCGCTCCCTCCATTACCAGCACGGTAATGCTTCTTGCGCGTGTACTCCACCAGGGTGTTCACGCCTTGCGAAGCGCGCACGATGACGGAGCCCCCTCTTCCCCCGTCCCCGCCGTCAGGGCCGCCCAGGGGCTTGTATTTCTCGCGATGAAAGCTGGCACAGCCGTCGCCTCCTCGCCCCGCCTTTACCTTGATCTTCACCTCGTCTATGAACATCTTCCCTCACCATGCGGCAGGTTTCCGTCAGAGCTCCTCCCCTCACACCAGAGCGGCTTGGGGAAATTTTCGCCCCGCGGAAATGGGCCTTGCTATCGCTGCTCGCGTCGCCATCTTGCTTTCCCGAGTCCGGATCCCTTCGTCATCCCACGTCGCTCAGCGTTAGCGGCACGGCGTTTCTCGGCGCCCGTCTCCTCCCGCACGCATATCACACGGAGCGATGCTCACGCCATCGCTTCCCCGCGCCATCCCGGTGCCGCCAGGAATCCTCGGGTCGCAACCGCCTCGCGGCCGTAAAGTCCCGCCGGGCGCTTCACGGGCGCGGCCATCTGTCTTTCCCCACAACGGCAGGACCCCGGTCGAGCCGGGGTCCTGCCGTTTCGTAAGAGCCGCCCGGCTCCGTTTATTCCGGCGCCGGAGTCACGCTCACGATATGACGGTCTCCGCTGCGCCGAAAGGTCACATACCCGTCCGTCTTGGCGTAAAGGGTATAGTCCTTTCCTACTCCCACGTTCTCGCCCGGCTTTATCCTGGTGCCGCGCTGGCGCACCAGGATGGAGCCCCCGCTTACGAACTGCCCCCCGAAGCTCTTTATACCCAGTCTCTTGGAATGGCTGTCGCGCCCGTTACGCGAGCTCCCCACGCCTTTCTTGCTGGACATCTACGCTCACTCCTCCCCTTATGGGTTCAGCCTTCCCCGGCCTCCGCCTCTTCCTCTTTCTTTACCGCTTTCCCCGCATGCGGCGCGCCGGCGATCCTTTCCACCCTTACCTCGGTGAAATGCTGGCGGTGTCCGCGTTTGCGGTGATACCCCTTCTTGGGCTTGTATTTGAACACGATGATCTTCTTGCCCTTGCCGTGCCTGACCACCGTGCCCTCCACCTTTACCTCGCCGGCTTCGGGGCCCGCCAGGATCCTGTCACCTTCGCCCGCCAGCAGCACTTTATCGAACACCACGGGATCGCCCTCGGGCACGTCGAGCTTCTCGACGCGGATCACCGTGCCCTGCTCCACGCGGTACTGCTTTCCTCCCGTCTCGATGACTGCGAACATCTCATACCTCCAGGGCCAATTTTACCACAGCAACAAACAGTAACACGCGCGCCCAGTCATGTAAAGCTCGCCCAGCGGAAGCGCAAGGGCGCGCACTCCCGCCGTGCGGACATCGGGGCCAGAAACGCCCAAGGGCGCGTCAGCGCACGTTGACCTCTTGGGATACCGGAAACGGGAGGGGCGCCGCTCCGCGCCGACGCCCCTCCTTTATGAAATCCCTCAACCGTCTACTCCACGCATCCCTCCGCGAAGAACCACGAGGTGGAGGGCTCGCAGGCTCCCATGGCGTTGTTGCCATCGGCCATGCCACGATAGTTGAAATACTCCGCCAGCTCCACCACCACCGGCGAAGTGGAGGCGACCTGGGTGCTCACCTCGGCATCCCCCAGGTTCTCCACCTCGTCCACATGGATGGTGTGCCGGGAATGGGGCTCCATCTCCACCTCGCGCTCCACCCTCAGGCCATCGGAGCGCAGGAAGGCCACCTTGACCCTCGCCGTTTCGCCGCCCGGGTTCAAGAGGAGGACATACTCGTCGAAGTCGCCTCCCGTATACCCCTCCGCCAGGTACCAGGAGTCGCCGGGCTCGGGCGTTCCCACCGTCACGTGCCCACCGCGCCTGCCCCGGTAATCGAAGTACATGGCGCGTTCCGCCACCACCGGCACGTCGGCGGTGACCGACGTGGAAACCTCCGTGGCTTCCAACCCCGGTATCTCGTCCACGTGCACGGAATGCCTGCGGCGTCCCGGCACGCTGAACTGACGCTCGACCACGCTGCCGTCGGACAGGGCGACCTTCAGCTCCAGCACATGATCGCCGGTTTTGCCGTAGATGACCGAGCGAGTGCCGGACGAGTTGTTCGCAATCATGCCGCCGATGGTGGCGCGGTTCGAGGTGGAGATGTCGGGCGCGAAGTGCAGGCCGTGCGGCTTCAGTTCCGCGTTCCGCTCGTCGAGCACAATGCCGGGCTCGACGCGCACCCAGCGCTCGCCCGGGTTGATCTCCAGAATGCGGTGGAGATACTTGGAGCAGTCGAGCTGCAAACCGGCGCCGATCGCCTGGCCGGCCTGCGAGGTGCCGCCGCCGCGCGCCGTGATCGGCACCCGGAAGCGGCGGGCGACTTCGAGCGTGGCCAGCACGTCGGCCGCTGACTTCGGA
>JACVJG010000492.1 GCA_015711875.1 Candidatus Solincola jinzensis
GGGAGAGGCTGGCGGTATGCGGTGCGGGCTCTGACCGCCGCGCTGCGGGGCAGCCCCTGGTGTTGAAGTCGCCAGGGGGAGCTGAGGTGGCGCTGATGTCTTACAACGACGTGGGGCCCGATTCCTACGCCGCCGGCGAGGGCTCGCCCGGGATAAACGCCGTGACCTCGCTCGAAGAGCTGAGCGAGGCGGTGAGCGCGGCGGCGGGCGAGTACCCCTACGTGGTGGTGATGGTGCATTGGGGAGAGGCAGGCGGGAAGGAGATAACCCCCAGGCAGAGGGAGATAGCCTGTGTGTGCGCGCGAGCGGGGGCCGACCTGGTGGTGGGCGGCCATCCCCATTTCACGCAGGGTCTGGAAATGGTCGAGGGGACCCCGGTCATATACTCTCTCGGGGATCTTTTCCGTAATTCGCAAAACGGGAATAACGGCGGTCTTCTGGCGAGCTGTCGCTTCGAGGACGGCGCCCTGACGCGCCTGGAGCTGTTCCCGGTGCGTCTTGGCGAGGGCGGCGTGTCCTTGCTGCAGAGCGAAGAGGCGAGGAAAACCCTCGGGGAACTCGCGTCCGCCTCGCCCGGCGTCGACCTGCGCATCTCCGTGGGTGGGGATTCCGCCTTCCTGGAGCTCAGGTAGAGAAGCGTCGGGGCGGGGCTTCTTCCAAACCGTAGCCGTTCCATATCTCGATCTCAACGCGAACGGACTTGAAAGCGGCGATGAAAGATGAGGCTGGAGAAGCAGCGTTATGCCGTGGTACGCAAGGTCGAAAAGACCTTGCGCGCGCACCGCATGCTGGAGGCCGGCGACCTGGTGCTGGTGGCGGTATCGGGTGGAGCCGATTCCCTGGTGCTCTTGGATGTGCTCGCCCTTCTGAGTGCCAGGCTTGGGGTCACGCTGCGCGTGGCGCACGTGGATCACGGCGTGCGGCCTTCCTCGGGCGAGGACGCGTCCTTCGTGCGGGAAGTCGCGTCCCACTACGGACTGCCTTGCCATATCGAGCGCATGGAGGGAAAGGATAGGGGCAAGGGGAAAAGCCCGGAGGAATGGTTGAGGCACGAGCGCTACCGGGTCTTCGGGTCGCTGCTGGCGGAGACCGGCGCCGGGCGTCTCGCCACCGGCCATACCGCCGATGACAGGGTGGAGACCTTCCTGCTCAGGGTGATCTCCGGTGCGGGCGCCACCGGGCTCGCCTCCATCCCCCCCGTGCGCGGACCCTTCATAAGGCCGCTGCTCGAGGTATGGCGGCGCGAGGTGGAGGAATACGCGCCCTTCCTGCCCTTTGCGCCGCGGCTGGACGAGAGCAACCTGGACCTCTCCATCCCCCGCAACCGCGTGCGTCACGAGCTCCTCCCCCTGTTGGAAGAGAGATATAACCCATCCGTGAAGCGCATTCTCCTCGCGGAGGCGGAGATGTTTTCGGCGGTGGCGGGATCGCTGCGCGAGAGCGCCGCCGCGGCGGCGGCCGGGCTGGTGGCGGAATGCGAGGGGGGTTTGCGGCTGGAAGTGGAGGGGGCGCGCGCCCTTGACGTGGCCACCCTGAGGGAGGTGATCGCGGGCATGCTGCGGAAACTGGGGCGAGAGCCGGAGTTCCGGCTGGTGGAGGACATACGCCTCAAGCTCCTGGAAGGAGATGGCAACCCCGCTCTCGACCTCGGAGGCGGCATGAAGGCTCGCAGGATCTACGGCCGGTTGGTCATGGGGGCGCGGGGCGAGGCGAAGGAGGCGCCGCAGGTGCGTATCCCCGGGGAGGGCACCTATCCCCTGGGCGACTCCGGCCTGACCATGAGGGTAGAGCTGAGGGAATGGCGTGGAGAGGATCCCCGCAGGGTGGCGGCGGGAGGGCACAGGGCCTTGCTCGACGCGGAGAAACTCAGCTTCCCCCTGCTGGTGCGAGGGGTGCGGCCCGGGGATTGTTTCCATCCCCTGGGCTCCGGGGGGCGGCGCAAACTGCAGGATTTCCTGGTGGACTTGAAGGTCCCCCGCGAGAGGCGGCATGAGGTGCTGTTGCTGGAGTCGGCGGGAGAGGTCGCCTGGGTGGTGGGGATGCGCATCGACGACAGGTTCAAGATAAGGGACGGCACCAGGAAAGCGGTGCTTTTCGAGGTCTCCGGCGCCCACGCGTTTTGCGAGCCACGTCACTGCTGATGCCCGGCCTCCTTGCCCGTGCCGATCCCCTGAACTCGCCGTGTTTTATGGGCATGTCGCGTGGCCCGGGGAGGCGGGCGGAGGCGCGGAGACCCTGGAGGCGGTGGAAAAGGCCCATAGCCTCGCGGCGCCGGGTGCGGGGCGTGGAAGTCCACTCCGCGTGAAAAACGCGCTCCCTACGGCCTTGCAGGGGCGAGGGAGGCGGTGGCCCGCCCGGCCGGTTCCGTTCAGGGCCGGGGGCGAGGGGACGATAAAGGATTGTGTGAGGGGGAAGCGGCCGTGTCATCGCACGTCGCGCCCGGGCCGGCGCCTTCGCGCACGGGCGGGAAGAATAAAGCGGGATAAATAACGGGAGATAATACGCAAAAGGAGGACCCGCATCGCGGGCGGCATTGCGCGCCGGCCGGCTAGAGAGGGTAAGATGGAAGGGTAATGCGGTTCAGGGAAAGAGTTGCCGGGGCAGGCCGGCTTGAAGAGGTACCGCGGGCGCGCCCATGCGAAAAGGAAGACTGGTAGGATGAT
>JACVJG010000493.1 GCA_015711875.1 Candidatus Solincola jinzensis
CTTCGCCCTCTCCTTCTGCCCCTACAGCGCCATCCTCTTCTTCGGGATGCTCATCCCCCTCGCGGTGGGGACGCCGGCGGGCGGTCTGTATATGCCGGCGCTCTATGCCGTGGGAACGGGGCTCCCGGTGTTCGTGGTGGCGCTCCTCATCGCCTTCGGCGCGGGGGCCTGGGCCGGCCACGTGGACAGGGTGCAGAGATGGGAGAGATATTTGCGCAAAGGGGCGGGGATCGT
Source organism: Candidatus Solincola jinzensis (assembly GCA_015711875.1). Next base: position 235 of record JACVJG010000493.1, read on the forward strand.
CTTCCTGGGAGTCGGAGTATACTACCTGGTGCTGCTGGCGCGGACCCTGGCATGACGAAAGCGATGACGGCTGGCGAAGGATATGAGGACATGGCGGGGGAGACCATGAGAGGTAGCGCGTCGGTAGGCGGCCGCGGTCGATATGAAAACGGAATCCGGCATATGATAGCGCTGGAACGCGGCGCATCGCGGACGAACGGTGGGAAGCGATGGGGATAAACGCGCCTCGATGCTCGCTTCCCCTGTCAAGGGCTTGGGCAGCATGAAAAAAAGGAGCGGTGGACATGGCGGTGCTTAAGAAAATAGAGTTCTTCATCCCCGCGCCCTCGTGCGCCTGCTCGGGGGCCGCCTTCCTGAGGGACCAGGAGAAGCTCTCCCGCATGCTCGCCCTCATGGCCGAACTGGAGGAGAAGTTCCCCGGGGTGGAGCTGGTGCGTCACGACATGGTGGACGAGAGCGCCTACACGGATAACCTCAAGGTGCTGGCCCGCTACCTGCGCGAGGCCGGCGAGGAGGATTTCGCCTCGCGCATCGCCTTCTCCCTCAAGTTCGTGCTGCCGGCGGTGGCCGTGGACGGCAAGCTCGTGGCCTACGGCAAGGTGCCCGAAACGGACGAGGTGGTGGCCGCCATGGGCGCGGCCTAGAGGCAGGAGCGACGCTTGGAAGAGGTCCTGGTCTTCCCCTCCACCTATTATATGCTGCGCAGCGAGGAACTGCTCAAGCGCAAGGGTTACGGTTTTCGCCTCGTGCCGGCTCCCCCTCAGGCGGGGGAACGCTGCACCACCGCTATCGCCGTGTCCTCCCGCGAGCGGGAGGAGATCGCGCGCTACCTCGAGGGCGAGATGGTCCTCATCACCGCGGTGCTTCCCTACGAGGACCGCCTCGCGCGCTCCCTGGCGCAGGCCATCGGAAAGTCGCCGGAGCTGACCTCCTCGCCGCCGCTGGGGCGGTTGCTCGGCGCCCTTCGCGCCGGGAGGCGGCTCGAGACGGTCGAGATAGCGGAGCTGCTCGCCGCAGCCGAGGAGGAGGGAGGAGAGGCCGTGCTGAAGGCCGCCGAGGCGGCGGCGCGGGAGTATTTCGGCGGGCGGGTGACGGCCCTGGCGGCGGTAGCGCTGGGCGCGGGCGGCGGCGAGGCGTCCGGCCTGCGCGAGGTCGCGGAGGTGACGGCGGAGATGGGCCGCCTGGGGTTCGTGCACCTCCTGCTCGACCTGGGAGGTATGGTAGATATTCCCTGGAGTGCGGAAAAGCTCAAGGGAGCCATGGGGGAAGGCGTCATCGCCCTTATCTCGGCACCCTCCCTCGCCGCGCGAGCGGGAGAGCTGGTGCGGGAGGGAGCGGTGAGGCAGTTCCTGGTCCGCCGCAGGGACGTCTTCTCGTCTGGTCCCGCGGAGCTGGCGGGGGAGATCGCCTTCCTGCGGGACAACCGCCTCGGGCCCATCGGGAGCGGAAATCTTGTCCCTCTCCTGGGCCGGGACGTGGCAGGAGCGGGCGAAGAGGGGATGCGCCGCTTGAGAGCGGTGCTCGCGGTCTGCCGCCTGGTCCTGGGCGACGCGTTCCTTCCCGCGCCGGAGCCGCTGTGGCGGGAAGGCGGGCTGGCGGGCGCGAACATGGCGGTGCTGGAGGCCACCGGGAGGCAGCTCTCGGCGGTGGCCGCGGAGGGCGAAGCCCGACTGCGGGAGATGGGGCTGTCTCTGGTCAGGGTGGAGCGAGGGGAAGGGTGGGGCGCCGGCGCCATCGGCGAAGAGTAAGAAAGAGGGGCCCGAAAGAGATGCTGCTTAAAAAGATAGATATCGAACACGTGGAGCCCTGCTTCGCCGACGAGACGAAGATAAGGCTCATCGCCCGCATCCCCGTGGATGTGAGCGAGCTCATGCCCTACCTCAACGCCGTCCTGGCCAACGCCTCCTACGTGGGGGAGCGCCGCGACGCCGGAAAGGAACCGCAGGGGACGGAGGCACCCGCCGCCGGCGGGGGGGACCGGCCCGCCCTCACCTTCACCAAGGGCGCCCGGCTGGTAACCGTCTATCCCCGCAAGGTGACCATCGCCAAGGCGGACGATATCGCCGACGCCGAGGAGACCCTGGCCTGGCTGTGTGAGAAGATCAACCAAGTGCACGAGCGCCGGGACGAGATCACGCCGGTCTATGAAGGCAAGGTAAAGATAAAGCCCCTGGACATATACGGGCTGCTGCCACAGAGCAACTGCCGCGAGTGCGGCGAACAGAGCTGCCTGGCCTTCGCGCTGTTGCTGCTGCAGGAGAAGCACGCGCTCTCCGATTGCGTCCCGATGATGCGCGAGAAGAAGTACGCCGACAAGCTGGGGCGCCTGCGCGAGGTCCTGGACGCCCTCGGCCTCTCGTACTAGGGGTCAGGCCCGGACATAGGACCGAGCCCGG
>JACVJG010000494.1 GCA_015711875.1 Candidatus Solincola jinzensis
TCATTGTATCTTCGTACTTCTGTGAAGGTCCTGTTTTAAAGGGAGGGGAAGGTCGTGAAGGGTATCAAGCTGTCTGGACCCAGGTAGAGGTTCACGTTGGAGGCGTTGTGAAGGGAGTTATGGTTCGTTAATGATATCAAGCGGTCTAAACCCAGGCAGAGGTTCACGTTGGAGGCGTTGTGAAGGGAGGGGTAGGTCGTGAAGGATCTCAGTGGCATGAACGTGTTGGTAACCGGCGGCGCGTTGGGGATGGGAAGGTCCATGGCTCGCCTTTTTCTGCGCGAGGGATGCCGAGTGGCCATAGTGGACATACGTGCCAGTGAACTCGAGCAGGCCGCGGCGGAGCTTTCGAGGTGGGGTGAGGTACACCCTTACATCTGCGACATCTCGGACCGGGAAGCGGTCTATGACCTGGCGCGGCGCGTGGAGGACGAGCTCGGCGACGTGGACATCCTGGTCAACAACGCCGGCATCGTGAACTCCAGCCCCTTTCTCGAGAAACCGGACGAGGTAATCGAGAAAACGGTGAGGGTCAACCTCATGGCCCACTTCTGGACCATGAAAGCCTTCCTGCCCGGCATGGTCAGGCGGGGCGAGGGCCACGTGGTGAACATGGCCTCGGCGGGAGGGCTTCTCGGAGTGCCCTACATCACGGATTACTGCGCCACCAAGTTCGCGGTTGTCGGCCTCACGGAATCCCTGCGGCAGGAGTTCAAGCTCAGAGGCCTGAGGAGGATCCGCTTCACCTACGTCTGCCCCAACACCGTGGCCACAGGTATGTTCGCGGGGGCTACGCCGGTCCGCTTTACGCGGCTCCTCTCCCCGGACGAGGTGGCGGAGAAGATATTGGCGGGGATAAAAAGGAACCGCTCCTTCATCGGGGTTCCCTGGTCGGTGTACCTGGTCCCCGTCACCAAGGCATTGACCCCCATACCCCTGCTGGACCTCTTCAACCGTATCATGGGCATCGCCACCTCATCGGAGCACACGGTGGGGAGGGGCTAGCGGCTTCTCCTCACGTCCTCATCATCGATCCTGGCGCTTATGCGCACCGCCATCCTGCCACGGGAGGTTCCAGGCCAGGCGAGGTACGCGGGTGTCTTGCCTATTTTTACCAGGGCCGCGTCGTCCACCCTGGCGTCGAGGCGTATCACCTGGCCGGGCCTGAGATTCCTGAGATCGGCCAGGGATATGCGCGCCTTTCCAAGCTCGACGCTTATGGGCGCCCTTACCGAGGAGAGGTCATCCCTTAACGCCAGGCGTTTCATCCCCTCCTCCTTGGGACGGCTGGAAAGCCACTTCTCGGTGTTGAACCCGTCCAGTATCTCCTGCAGGCTGGTGAAGGGAAAACAGAAGTTTATGAAGCCCTCGCTGGCCCCCACCTCAGCCTCCAGGGAAACCGCGAGGATGATCTCGGTGGGGAACACCACCTGCACGAACTGCGGGTGCGACTCCATCTTCTCCAGGTGGAACTCCACCTCCACCACCGTGGACCATGCCTTGGAGAGCTCCACCAGCACCAGGGTCAAAACCTCTTCGATGATCGCCTGCTCTATCTCCGTGAGTTCCCTCTCCTGCACCCCACCCATGCCCGGTCCCCCCAGGATGCGGTCGATGATGCCGAAGGCCAGGGACAGGCTCATCTCCATCACCACCGGCTTTTCGGGCACCTCGAGGTCGCAAATGCACACCAGGGTGGGGGACGGCAGGGAGCGCAGGAACTCCTCGTAGGTCACCTGCTCCACGGAATCGAGCACGCAGCGGGCGTTGGTCCTCAGGTATCCCGCCAGTGAACTTGACAGCTGGCGCGCGAAGGTCTCGTGCAGGAAATGCAGGGTCCGCAGGTTGTCCTTGGAGAACTTGGTGGGACGCCGGAAGTCATAGGAGCGATAGGTCTTGCGCTCGTGCGCGTCCGCCTCTATCTCCCCTTTGCTTATCCCCTCCAGAAGGGCGTCTATCTCTGCCTGCGAGAGCACCTCAGACACTTTGACCAAACCTCCTGTCGCTTGTTTTCGACCCTTATCTCCGCTGCGTCTCATGGCCGCAGCCGACGGTCACTCGATGAAGCGACCTCCCTCCTGGCGGCCCTCATCCTCGCCTTCCTCGCTTTCCTTACGCTCGCCTGGCGTTTGCAATCCCTGGATCTTCCCTGATCCCGGGTTCTCCTCTCCCGCCTTCCACCCCTGGTACTCCATTCTAATGTCCCCGAGCGGCTTGATGACTATCTCGACTCTTCGGTTCAGGTAACGATGTTCGTCGCTGTCGTTGGGAAAGCGCGGCTTGGTGTCCGCGTAACCCGCCGCCCGCATGCGCTCCGGAGGCAGGCCGCCGCTGCCGATGAGGTGGCGCACCACCGACGACGCCCTGGCCGTCGACAGCTCCCAGTTGCTGGGATATTTGAAGCCGGGCTGGATGGGGATGTTGTCGGTATGGCCTTCCACCCATATCTGGTTGGCGGTCTCCTTGAGGATGACGGAGATGGTGTCCAGGAAGCTAATGGCCATGGGCTTGAGCTCCGCGCTGCCCAGCTCGAAGAGGATCTCGTCCGTGCTCATGCGGATAACCAGGCCCACCTCCTCGATCTCCGTCTGTATCGCAGACTCCAGGCCCTTCTCCAGGATGTACT
>JACVJG010000495.1 GCA_015711875.1 Candidatus Solincola jinzensis
TGGGGGACAAGGACGATCCCCTGTTGGTGTCGGTGCGCTCGGGAGCGGCAATATCCATGCCCGGGATGATGGACACCGTGCTCAACCTCGGCCTCAACGACGAGTCGGTGAAGGGCCTGGCGTCCCAGACCGGAGACGAGCGCTTCGCTTACGACGCCTATCGCCGTTTCATCCAGATGTTCTCCGATATCGTCATGGGTGTGGAGAGGGACTACTTCGAACGCGAGCTGGAGAGGAAGAAGGAAGAGCGCGGGGTCAAGCTGGACGTGGAGCTAACCGCCGAGGACTGGAAGGACCTGGTGGAGAAATTCAAGGCCATCGTGCGCGAAAAGGCAGGCCGGGACTTCCCCTCCGATCCCCGCGAGCAGCTCGACCTGGCCATTCAGGCCGTCTTCAAGAGCTGGGGGAACCCGCGCGCTGTCACCTACCGCAAACAGTATGACATACCCCATGACCTGGGCACGGCGGTCAACGTGCAGACCATGGTCTTCGGCAATAAGGGCGACGACTCCGCCACCGGCGTTTGCTTCACCCGCAACCCCTCCACGGGAGAGGCGAAGCGCTTCGGTGAGTACCTGGTGAACGCGCAGGGCGAAGACGTGGTGGCGGGCATCCGCACCCCCAAGAGCCTCGAGGAGCTGGCGCGGGAGATGCCGGAGCTGTACGAGCAGCTCACCCAGGTCATGGACAAACTGGAGAATCATTACCGCGACATGCAGGACATCGAGTTCACCATCGAGCAGGGCAAGCTGTTCATGTTGCAGACCAGGACGGGAAAGCGCACCGCGGCGGCGGCCCTGAGGATCGCCGTGGACATGGTGGAGTCCGGCCTCATCGACAAAGAGGAGGCGGTGCGGCGTATCCAGCCGGATCAGCTCGACCAGCTTCTGCACCCGCGCCTCGATCCCGAGGCGGAATACGAGGTAATTGCCAAGGGGCTGCCGGCTTCCCCCGGCGCCGCCGTGGGCGAGGTGGTGTTCGACGCGGACACCGCCGAGATGAGGGGCTCTCGCGGGGAGAAGGTCATCCTGGTTCGCTGGGAGACCACCCCCGACGACATCCACGGCATTATCGCCGCCCAGGGCGTGCTCACCAGCCACGGAGGCATGACCAGCCACGCGGCGGTGGTTGCTCGGGGCATGGGCAAGCCCTGCATCTGCGGCGCGGAGGCGATAAAGATCAACCAGACGGAGAGGATATTCGAGGTGAACGGGCTGGTGGTGAGGGAAGGCGAGACCATCACCATCGACGGCACCTCGGGCAAGGTGATCCTGGGCGAGGTCAAGCTCATCGAGCCCAAAGTGGACGAGAACCTGGAGAAGGTGCTCTCATGGGCAGACGAGATAAGGCGTCTGGGGGTGCGCACCAACGCCGACACTCCGGAGGACGCGAAGCGGGCGAGGGATTTCGGGGCCGAGGGCATCGGGCTATGCCGCATCGAGCACATGCTCATCGGGGAGGACCGCCTGCCCATCGTCAGGCGCATGATCCTGGCCGAGGACGAGGAGAAGCGCGAGGAGGCGCTCATGGAGCTGGAGCCGCTCCTGCGCCGGGATTTCGAGGAGATCCTGGAGATAATGGACGGCCTCCCCGTGACCATAAGGCTGCTGGACCCGCCCCTGCACGAGTTCCTCCCCAACCTGGTGGACCTGCGGGTGGAGCTGGAGAGGCTCAAGCACGTGCCGGGCGAGCGTGAGGAATACGAGGAAAAGGAAAAGCTCCTGGCCCGGGTGCGCGCCGAATCCGAGGCCAACCCCATGCTGGGCTTGAGAGGCTGCCGTGTGGGTTGCACCATGGGCGGCGTAACCGAGATGCAGGTGCGCGCGATCATCAAGGCCGCCTGCGACCTTAAGAAGAAAGGCAAGGACCCGCGGGTGGAGATCATGATCCCCCTGGTGGCCTTCCGCAAGGAGCTGGAGCTGGAGAAGGAGAAGGCGATGGAGGTGGCGGACGGCGTCATCGAGGCCATGCAGACCAGGCTCGAGTACCTGGTGGGGACGATGATCGAGCTGCCTCGCGCTGCCCTGACCGCCGACCAGATAGGGGAGGTGGCGGATTTCTTCTCCTTCGGCACCAACGACCTCACCCAGACGACCCTGGGTTTCAGCCGCGACGACGCGGAGGCGAAGTTCCTACCCCTCTATCTGGAGCAGGGCATCCTGACCGACAACCCCTTCCAAACCCTGGACGTGGAGGGGGTGGGGAAACTGGTGCGCATGGCATGCGAACTGGGGAGAGAGGCCAACCCCAATATAAAACTCGGCATCTGCGGAGAGCACGGTGGCGACCCGCGCAGCATCAGGTTCTGCCACGAGGTAGGTTTGGACTACGTCAGCTGCTCTCCTTTCCGCGTGCCGGTGGCCAGGCTTGCCGCCGCCCACGCCGCCCTGGGGGACGTCCAGGACGCCACTAAATAAAGCTGAGAACAACAAGCCGCTCGCGTGGACCGCGCTGCCCGGCGGCCCCACAAGCGGGCCGCAAGGGAGCTGTGCTAGCGGCCGCGTGACGAGAGGGCACCGCTTGAAAAAAGCATAAAAAAGGGGTGATAGCGCATGTATATCCTCGCCATCAACGGTAGCCCCCGCCGCGAAGGCAACACCGCCCTACTCCTCGCGAAAGTGC
>JACVJG010000496.1 GCA_015711875.1 Candidatus Solincola jinzensis
CGCCCCTGGCCACGTGCCTCGCCACCGCCAGTGCCAGTCCCAGGGCGTGCTCGGCCACGCTGCGGTTGCCGTAATCCGGGGTGTTGGTCACCACGATGCCGAGCCTCGTCGCCGCCTCGATATCCACGAAATTGGCGGCCCCCACGCCAATATAGGAAACTATTTCCAAGTTGGTGCATTGTGCCAGCACCCTCTCGTCCAGGTTCGACCAGTCCAGGAACACCGCGTGCGCCTCCCCGATACGCTCGAGCAGGAGGTGGCTTTCGTCCAGGCGGTTCTTGTAATAGCGGTAGGAACCGAACTCCAGCAGGGGCTCCAGGAACCCCTCATAGGCCTCGGTGCCGGCGATGAACTCCAAACCGTCCAGGAAGACGAAAAGGCGATCCCGCGCGGGAAACCGGCCTCTGCGCTCACCCACCAGCGGCATGGCCCCTCCTCAACCGCCTTCGGAGATGGCGCGCAACGCCCGCTCCAGGCGGTCGTTCTGCGCCTCGTCGCCGATGGTCACCCGCACATGCCCCGGGCAGCCCAGGGCTTCGCCGGCGCGCACGATCACCCCGTGCCTCAGCAGGCGGTCGAAGAGATCCGTGTAGGGTCCGGTTTTCACCAGGATGAAGTTGGCCTGGGTGGGCACGTACCCCATGCCAAGCTCCTCAAAGAGGCGGTAGAGCCTCTCTTTCCCCCTCTGGTTGGCCTCGCGCGACCTGCGCACATGCTCCTCGTCCTCCAGGGCGGCCAGGGCGGCCTCCTGGGCGACGCGGTTCACGTTGAAGGGCAGCTTGACCTTCTCCATCGCCTCCCTCACCGTGGGATGGCAGACGGCATATCCCACCCGCAGGCCAGCCAGCCCATAGATCTTGGAAAAGGTCCGGGTGACCACCAATCTCGGGTTACTGGCAAAATATACTAAAGCATCCGGGTGCTCGGGGTCGGTCACGTATTCTACGTAGGCTTCATCCAGGACCAGCAGCACGTCGCGGGGAAGGGAATAGAGCATCTCCTCCAACTCTCCCCTGCTCACCGTGGTCCCGGTGGGATTGAGGGGTGAGCACAGCATCACCATCCTGGTGCGCGGTCCCGCGGCGTCCAGCATGGCGGGTATGTCCTGGCGGTAATCGCGCAGGGGGACCCTGCGCGCTCTCGCCCCCATGGTCAGCGCCGCCAGCTCGTAGGATGAGAAGGTGGGTTCCCCCACCACTATCTCGTCGTCCCGCCCCAGGAAGGCATAGGCAAGGAGATCGAAGATCTCGTCGGCGCCGTGTCCCACCAGAACGCAGTCAGACGACACCCCCAGGCGGCGGGAAAGAGCCTCGCGCAGCCGCGTGCTGTTTCCGTCCGGGTAGATGTGGACGTTGTGCATGGCCGCCTTCGCGGCCTCCACGGCAAGGGGTGAGGGCCCGAGGGGATTCTCGTTGGAGGCCATCTTCACGCACTCCGTGACCCCGTATTCCCTCGCCGCATCCTCCGGCGATTTGCCGGGGCTGTAGAGCGGGAGGTCCCGCAGTTCCTGTCGCATCAAACGACGCGCGTCGAAATCCATCCTCGCACCTCTGGCGAACGCTTCCCTGCCGCTGTAACAACCAGCTCACCGCCCGCGGGCGCCGCGCTGTGTTCCCGCCGTCCCGAACGCCCTGCCCGACCATGATCATCCATCCATGGCGCGCGGGTCTGCGCCCGGGATCCCGGGCAAGAACCCCTTGCATAGGCGCGTTTCCGCGCGCGCCGCTTCCCCGCCGCGACCCCCGGCGCCCATGCCGCCGGCGACTTGACGCCTGGCGCGATGGGCCTTCGCGCCCTCGGGCCAAGGTAATTATAAACGCTCCCGGACCCTGGGTGCGGAAGGTCGTGGGGTCCGGGTCGCTCACCTTCGTCCATGCCGCCCCATGGACACGGCCAGAACCCGCGGACGCTAGGCCGAGCTTCGCGACATAACGCCCGCTATCGAGCGCCCAGGAGGATGGTATACCCTCGGCTTGGGCCCATCGCCGGCAAGGGCCTGGCCGCAATGCCCGTTTTTCGCCTCGCAAACCTCGCGGTTACGTCGCGGCACGGCGGTCGTCAAGCCTCGTGCAGGTGCACGTAGCCCTGGCGTTTGTAGTAACCGACGTTTATCACCCGCGTTCTGCCTATGCGCAGCTCGCGCTGGGCCGGCTGATGCACGTGCCCGTGGTAAAGAAAAGCCGGCTGGTATTCCTCCACGTAAGCGAGCAGGCTGGCGCTCCCCTCCACCGGCCGACCCGCCACCACGTCGAAGACCGCCGCTTCGAGACGGGGAGGGATATGGGTGCACAGCACGTCGACGGGACCGATCTCCGCCAGCCTCCTTCTGTACGCCTCGTCGTCCATCTCCGCCGGCATCATGAAGGGGGAATAGAGGGCGCCGTGCACGAACCCGAACCATACACCCCCTATCTCGACCCGTCGCGGCGCCATCTCCGCGTCCCCGCAGCCATCCAGGGCCGCGGCCAGGGCGGCGGGGATGTCGCCGTTTCCGTAGATCACATAGGCCTTGCACCCGATCTCTCCCAGCGCCGCCGCGAACCTGCGGTAGGAGGATACCACGCGTTCCTCCAACAGCCGGTAATATCCGCCTTCGGGACACAGCA
>JACVJG010000497.1 GCA_015711875.1 Candidatus Solincola jinzensis
AGGCGAGGCAGAGAGCTGAGAGGCTGGTCGCCCTGGGTACCTGTGCCTGTTTCGGTGGGGTGCCGGGGCTCGCGGACATGATGTCCGAGGAGAGGATGATGAGGATGCGTTACGGAGAAGGTGCGACTTTTGAGCATGCACCGCCGGGAGTCAAAAGGCTCCTCCCCGTGGACGCTTATGTGGGAGTAGACGCTTTCCTGCCCGGTTGCCCACCCTCGGAAGAGCTCATGAAGGGTTTCCTTCAACTCGCGCTTTCAGGCACGATGCCATCCCGGATAGGCGCGACGGTGTGTTCGCAATGCAGAGTCGTCTCCCCTGAACTATCCAGAGAAGCCCCGCGCAGGCTGGTGTCTTCCGTGCCTGAGGAAGGAAAGTGCCTGCTTGACCAGGGCTTCATCTGCATGGGTCCACTCACCAGGGACGGTTGTGGCGCGCTGTGCCCGAGCGCGTATGGCGTGCCCTGCGGGGGGTGCAGGGGACCATGTGACGAAGCGATACTACCGCCGTTTCAGGACCTGAGGCAGGAAACGCTTCGCAGGCTGGCGAGGTCTGCCGGTGAAAAGGCGGAAATGGTGGGGGGACGGATCAAGGATGCCGCACATGTATTTTATCGCTACTGCCTTGCCGAGCCCCTTTTGCGCAGGAGGAGGCCGGGAGGAACGGCCAGGCTCCTTCACCGCCTTGGTGGAGAGGGAAGGCGCTAGAAAAAGGATGGCGGGAAAGGAAGTGAAGCGTAGGACAGCCCGAACGAAGACGGCTTGGCGACCTAGTCGTCGTTGTGCGGGGAAGGAAAGCCATGACTGATTTGGTCATAGACCCCGTTACCAGGATAAGCGGCAACGCTTCTATCAGGGTGAAAAGGGACGAGTCGGGAAAGCCCGTGGAGGCGCAACTGCTGGCTTTCGGCTACCGGGGATTCGATTTCTTCATGAGAGGCTCTCATCTGGACAACCTGGTGCCGCTGGTTTCCCGTATATGCGGTGGAGACTCCGTTTTTCACCAGGTGGCGGCGGCCTTAGCGGTGGAGGATGCGCTGGGATTGGAGATACCGGATGCGGCTTCAAGACTGCGTGAGTTGGCCATGTGGGGACAGCTGATGGAGCGTCATGCGGTATCGCTCACCGTGCACAGCCTACCGGACCTCCTCCTGCCCTCCTCGGACCCTGGTCTACGCAACATCATAAGCATTCATCGCGTGGACGAGGAGGTCGTGCGCAGGTTCATGTCCCTCAAGGCGCTCGGGACACGGGTGCTGCGAGCGGCAGGGGGTAAGGCGGTGCATGCCGTCAATATAGCACCGGGGGGAGCGGTGATAGACATCGGGGAAGAGGCAAGTAGGCAATTACTGGAAAAAATATACGAAGCCCGCTCCCTTTTGGTGGAGACGGCCAGGTTGATCAAGCTCCTACTTCGCCGCAACCAGGAGGTGGTGCTCTCGCTTGGCGAGGAAGACTCACCCTGCCTGGCGCTAAAGGGGAAGGATCGCATAAGGCTGTGGGGAGAGAGCCCTGCTGTAGCGGGCGGGGATGGTGTCGGAGCGCCGTTGCTGTCGAGCCGGGAGCTCCAGGCATCCATCGAGGAGAGCAACAGCGGGCATTCCCATATCCGAGCGGCGAAGATCAAGGGGGTGGGAGAGGTGCGGGTAGGCCCTCTGGCCAGGCTTAACGTGAACGGACGTTATGGCAGCGAGCTCGCTGACGCTGAACTGGAGGAACTCAAAACCCAATGGGGGTTCCCATTCAAGCATAGCATGCTCGCTCACGCCGCCAGGATCATGGAGATGATACATGCTTGGGAGATGATCGTGAAACTGCTTGAGTACACCCCAGGTGGAGATTTGAGGAAGACCTTTTCGCCAGGGGAGGGAACGGGAGCGGCGGCTGTCGAGGCGCCGGAAGGAACCCTGGTTTATGGTCTGGAGGTAGATGGCGAGGGGTACTTGAAAGGCATTTCCATCACCGCCCCCTTGCAATTCAATCACGGCTCCCTTGAGCGATGCCTTCTGAAAGGGGCGCTTTCGGCTGGAGCGGGGGCGGAGGGGGATGCAAGGGCGTCGGTGCTGCTGGAGACGGCGGCGCGGTCATATGCCCCCTGCATTCCCTGCGCTTTACACTGATAGAGTGACGTTACCCGGAGGCATGCTATGGATGAGATGGAAACCAAGGTGCCGCAAATACGCATAGATGAAGAGAGGTGCGTGTCCTGCAAGGAATGCTTGGAGATCTGCCCGCAGACTCGGGGTGCCGAATATCCGGTCTATATATGGGGGGAAGACGGCTATCCTCGGGTAGCGAACTTGGAGAGCTGCATAGGATGCCTGACTTGCGAGACTGGATGCCGAGCCAGGGCTATTGTGGTGGAACGGGATAAAGGCTCGGAGTGGCGCACGAGCGGTGATCCCAGGGCTGAGATGAAGTGCAGGGCTATCTTCTAGAAACAAGCGCAAGGGAAGAGGGCGGAAAAATGCCGACGGCGGGCGGGAGCTCATCATAAAATAACCCATGGTGAAAGCCGCCGGGTTTCTTGCTCGAGATAAGGGTGAAAAACGCGCAGGTATCCTGCTTGGCCATATGGCGGACAAACGGGTCCGGGGCAGCGCATT
>JACVJG010000498.1 GCA_015711875.1 Candidatus Solincola jinzensis
CCATTTGGAGCGGGCAGGATAGAACGGGGCCTGATTCCACATGCCCCCTGCATCGGGTATCGGCGAGCGCCTTGGAATGGCGCGGTCGGGAGAGAAAGGGGTCCGAGAGGCATGAAAGAGGGGCGCCGCTTGCCGGTCGCAGCCGAAAAACGCCCTTTTTCAAGGCGGATGCGACGGACCGCCGCGGCCTTGTGGCTTTTCCCACTTCTGGCGTTTGTGCTCACGGCGCAGGCGGTGGGATGCTCCTCCTCCACGCCGGAAAAGGCGGTGCGGGATTTCATCGACGCGCGGGCGGCGGGAAACGACCACCGCGCGGCAGGGCTAACCGTGGAGGGCGATCTGGGCGACTATCCCGGGGGCGAGCCGAACCTCGGAGGCTCCGAGATATCCTACCAGGTGGGCGAGGTGGAGGTGGACGGGGACCGCGCCCTGGTCACGGTGCTTTTCCAATGGGACGGCCAGGAAGTGGAGGTGTCATACGTGGCGCGCCGCGTGGGCTCGAGGTGGAAAGTCTCCCTTGAGGAGACGCTCGAGAACTGGCTTCCGGCCCCCGAGGTCGAGAGTTCACCCCAGGACAGCTGAGCCGCCTCGTTTCCATAAGGCAGCGATAGGTCTTCCACTCCTCTGGTGTTCAGAATAATCAGTAGGATCGTGGCTTCATTCTCCTTACTGCTCATTCTTGCTGACGTTGTATACCCCAACGGACTAGAAACAAGGCGGCACTGGGGTTCACCAGAGAACGCCAAAGGATATTCTTGGAGGTATCATCATCTATCCCTTTCCGCGCTTTGCGGGCACGGAAGCGCGCCTGGACGTGGCAGGAAGGAGGAGATCACGAGACCGATCCCACTATAATAAGGCAGCAATAGGACTTACATTAAACCCGGGAGAATGATCGGGGTTTTATCCTCATCTCTCCCTTTCCGCGCTTTGCGGGCACAGAAGCGCGCCTGGCCGTAACAGGAAGGGGGGAAAGCACTAGGCCAGTACTGTCATGAATGCTTGAAAAACCACGCGAGATCTCGCTGATGCGTGGGCTGCGGCAAAGGTGGAAACCTCTCCTGTGCACTGGGTACACAGGAAATGAGCTTTAACGTGTGAACCTGCCGACGCGCGTGCGGAAAAAACGAGCTGCTGGCGGAGGTTGGGTTTCGCCTTCAGTTTCCCAAAGTACTCCATGACGGAAGTGATGGCGGTGGAAAAACGAGCTGCTGGCGGAGGTTGAGTTTCGTCCCCATCTTCCACAACGCACTCCATGACGAATGCGCATGGTGGGAAAACGAGCTGCTAGCGGAGGGCTTTAGCCCGCTCGTTCGCAGGGATTTCGCCGTCACCGTTTCATGAGGACTTGCGCGCCCGGGGCTTGCTCGCCTTTTTGGCTGCGGGTCCGGCCTTTTTCTTCGCTGCTTTCACGGCCCCTTTGGAAGCCGCCTTCTTGATGGCCGGTTTCGCCGTCTTCCTCGTGGCCGGCTTAACCTCCTTCCTCTCCCCGGACCCGGCATCCTTCCTCGCGCCTGCCGCCGACGCGCGCCGCGCTGCCCTTGCGCCGTCGGGATAAAGTGCGGCCTTGAAGACCTCCTCGATATGGCTCACGGGGATGAACTTGAGGTCCTTGCGGATAAAGGAGGGTATCTCCTCCAGGTATTTCTCGTTCTCCTCCGGGATGACGATCTTCTTAACCCCAGCGCGGTGTGCGGCCAGCACTTTTTCTTTAAGGCCCCCTATGGGCAGGACCTTTCCCCGCAGGGTTATCTCCCCCGTCATGCCCACTTCCTTGCGCACCTTTCGCCCCGTCACCGAGGACATGAGGGCGGTGGCCATGGTCACCCCCGCGCTGGGTCCGTCCTTGGGGATGGCGCCCGCCGGCACGTGCACGTGCAGGTCGTGCTTGCGGAAGAACTCCGGGTCCACGCCGTAGGCGTCCGCCACGCTGCGGCAGTAGGTGAGGGCCGCCCGGGCCGACTCCTGCATCACGTCCCCCAGCTTGCCGGTGAGGATGAGGTTGCCCTCCCCCGGCATGACCTGGCACTCCACGAAGAGGACGTCTCCTCCGGACTCCGTCCACGCCAGGCCCGTGGCCACGCCAACCTCGTCCTCCTCCTCCAGCACCTCGAAGCGGTACTTGGTGGGGCCGAGCAGCTCGTGCAGGTCCTTCTCCGTGACCTTCCTGCTCTTGCGCTTGCCCGCTGCGATATCCTTCGCCACCTTGCGGCAGATGGTGGCCAGCTCCCGCTCCAGGTTGCGCACCCCCGCCTCGCGCGTGTAGTTGCGGATAACCGCGCGCAACGCCTCCTCCGTCACCGTGATCTGGCTCTTCTTCAGGCCGTGAGCCTCGAGTTGCCGCGGCAGGAGGTGGTCCCTGGCGATGTGCAGTTTCTCCACCTCGGTGTATCCCGGCAGCTCCAGCACCTCCATGCGGTCGAGGAGGGCGGGGTGTATGGGGATGGAGGTGTTGGCGGTGGTGATGAACATCACCCTGGAGAGGTCGAAGTCCACGTCCAGGTAATGGTCGGAGAAGGAGTGGTTCTGCTCCGGGTCCAGCACCTCCAGCAGGGCCGAGGAGGGATCGCCGCGGAAGTCGGCCCCGATCTTGTCCACCTC
>JACVJG010000499.1 GCA_015711875.1 Candidatus Solincola jinzensis
ATCCTCGCGCCTTTGTATGCGTGCCAGGCCTGGACCTCGCTGGCTCGCTCGCGCTCGCTGCGTCTCCGTCCAGGCGACTGGCACCGTGTCGCCGCCCTTCGGGCGTCGCCATCGCTTTCGCGATGCAAACGTCCGTAACGTTTATCTATTAACCCTGGGGGAGTTCGGTGTGATTCTTGCCGTTTCTTCGCCAGATTATGCGCGGCAGCTCGCGCTTTACCATAGAGTCCGCGTTCACCCTGGGATATCCTAGGACGATGGCCGTCACCGGCACGTAGGGTCTTTCTATCCCCAGGTATCTCCTGAGCCACGGCAGCATCTTCGCCGCCACGCCCGCGAAGCTCAGCCAGCAGGTGACCAGGCCCAGGGAATGGGCCGCCAGGATCATGTTCTGCCCGCAGATGCCGATATCCACATGCATGTTGTTCACGCCCCGCCGGTCGCCCAGCAGATATATGAGGCAGGGGGCCCCCAGGAAGACGTCCTTGGGTTTG
Source organism: Candidatus Solincola jinzensis (assembly GCA_015711875.1). The sequence goes on from JACVJG010000499.1 coordinate 495, forward strand.
AGGATCGCCTTGCCCCCCGTCATGGCCCTTTGGTCCATCAGAGGCGGGAGCAGAAACGAGGTTACCGAGAGCAGCGCCCTGGTAAGGGGGTTCGTCTTGCCGGAAAAATAGAAACGGGTGAGATACCGGTAAAGCGGGTCCATCATCTCCGCGATCCTGTCCATCTCCTCCCGGTCGTTGATTACCAGAAAACTCCAGGGCTGGTTATTGCCATGAGAGGGCGCGAAGCGACCCGCCTCGATTACCCGCCGCACCAGCTCGTCGGGGACGGGCTTGCTGGAAAAGATCCGGTTGCTCCTGCGCTTGTAGATGACCTCCTCCACCGGTGTCAAACCCTCTATCCCCTCGACTTCGGGAATCCTGGGATACCCGTCATCCGGGTGCAGGAGAGTGGTCTTGAACACGCCCTCTTCTACCTTGTAGAAGCCCTGCATGGAAACGGCGCCTTTCTCGCAATGGGCCACGCACGCGGAGCAGGACATGCAGACCACGCCTTCTATCATACGCGCTTTCTTGCCCACCACCTCGAGACACGCGCAGGGGCACGCCTGCACGCAGTTCCCGCAGCCGGTGCATTTTCCCTCATCCACCACGATGGTGGAATTGGACCACGCCTCAGGCTTGGCCGGAAGATAGGTGTTCTTGAACTTCTCCAGCACCATCTCTCCCCCTCTCACGTCTTGATCTTTCCATCCCCGAAAGCGCGTACGACCCGCCCAAGTTCCCAGACCGGTCACGCGCTCCCCTCTTCACGCCTTCGCATGCGCGCCAGCCCCCGTCCCCCTGCTGCGCTTGGCTCGGCTCGCCCCGTATCGGCCACGGCTGCCGTCACCGCATCGCCAGACGCGCCTGCGGGAAGTGGCTTCCGACCGGGATCGCAGCGTCGCTCCGCTCATCGCCATCCGCCTTCTCGCTGCGCGGGAGACCTTCTCCTCGCGATGCGGCTGCCCTTGTCATTCCGCCTTTCGCAATGCCACGGTCATCATGATCCTGCCGCAGGCCCCCAGGGGCAGGCCCGCGCCGTAACAGCTCAGAGGAAGGTCCAGAAGCCCCCCGGAGAAGCTCCCGTCCGAGGCCATGCGCTCCATCAATAGCATCACCCTCCACCAGATCCTGGTAAGGGCCATGATGCACACGCCGCCGTCCCCGTGTGGGAGTACCCTGCCCATGCAGTCGATGAGGAATTCGTCCCCCTCCCTGTGCCCGGCTATGCAGGCCTCTGAGGACACCACTTTGACCACCATATGGTGGCCTTTGTACCTTTCAACCGCCTGCAGCCTCTTGACACGCTTGGGCGACGCCAGGAAAGCCTCCAGCTCCCCCGCTTTCAGGGGCAGCTCCTCCATGTGCTCGTCGGGCTCTGGTCCGCCGGAAGCCGGAGCCTCTTTTACGGCTCGGCATTCACCCGTGGCCTTCCTGTTCCTTACAAACAGATATGGCGCCATGGTCAGCATAAAGCGCACGTACTCTATCAGCGGCATCTTTTCCCGCCTGAGGCGGAAAAGGTTGTTTCCCAGGCCGCCGTATTCCAACCCCGGATCGGTGCAGGCGACGTGATCGAAGAGCATCCCGTTCGGGTCCGCGCCGCGCATCATATGGTCGTAGTAATCGTAGATCAGCGGTGAGAGCTGTGAGAGCGCGTGCACGCAGGTGCCTGGCGGGCATTTGTGCTTCACCAGCATCCCCATGGGATCGAAATATAAAGGTCTTCCCTCGCTGTGGCATGCCGAGCAGTGGCGCGAGCATACAGGCTCCGCCACCAGCCAGTAACGCATGGCCGTGATATCCAGGGCCTTCAATAGACCAAGCCGGCTTGCCTTCTCGTAATCCTCTCCGTCATAGCCCCAGCGGTTGATGATGAGGCGCCTCATTATGGGTTCGCCCAATCTATGGAGAACCGTTTTCCAGACCATTTTTCCCCCTTGTGCGGTGCGGATGTCGGCACCGGGACGGCTCGAGCCCTTCCAGGACTCGGCGCTTTCTCGCCCATGCGTGCCAGGCCTGGACCTCGCTGGCTCGCTCGCGCTCGCTGCGTCTCCGTCCAGGCGACTGGCACCGTGTCGCCGCCCTTCGGGCGTCGCCAAAGCAGACGCCAAGCCGGACT
>JACVJG010000500.1 GCA_015711875.1 Candidatus Solincola jinzensis
ATCGATACGCGCTATCTCGTCGTCGAGGTTCCTTATCTGCCGACAGGTATCCATGCATGCCTCGCGGCGTTCGCAGGAATGGCACTCCATGGCCTCCAGCTCAGCTGCGACAGCCGCCAGCTCCTCGCGCTGCGGGAGAAAGGAGTCCTCCTCCCAGGCTTGGGGGGGAGGGAGCTTGAAGCCTGAGAGCGCCTGGCGCAGCTTTTTCTCCTTCGCCTTGCTGTCGGCAGGCAGGAACGCGCTTCCCAGATGCCCTATGGCCTGGGGCGGCAGGGGGAACTGTCCATATGAGACCTTGAGGTAATGGCCACGGTCATCCATGGTGGTGAGGCGGGGGTTGCCTCGCTTGTCCTCCGAGATCCCCAGCACCACCGCCGGCCTGCGGCCGCCCTTGCGGTGAAGGACGATAACGTCGCCGACCAGCAGCTCCTCCAATTCCCGGTTTACCAGTTCCCTCCTTCTGCGCCTGCGCTCCTCGGCGAGCTCTTTCTCCATGCGGGATACCCTCGCGCGCAGGTCGAAGAAGGCGAGGGCGTCGCCGCGCTCGCAGGCGATCTTCTCGCGGTGCGAGTTGATCCTCCGTGCCATCTTGGTCCTGGCGCGCTCGAGTCGCACCACGTCGCGGTCGGCGTGAAACTGGGCGAAACTGGAATTCAGGAGGTGCACCGCCTTCTCCATGTCGTAATAGCGCAGGAGGTTGACGGCCATGTTGTAGGAAAGGCTGAAACTGGAGCGGATGGGAAGGCTTTCGGCCTCCGCCAGCTTCTGCACCTGTGAGAAGGGCACCATGGGGTTGTAGAGGGTGACGGCGTTCCCCACCTTGTCGATGCCCCTGCGACCTGCGCGGCCGGTGAACTGCGTGTACTCGGTGGGAGTGAGCAGATCATGGCTTTCGCCGCTGAACTTGTAAAGGGATTCGATCACCACCGTCTTGGCCGGCATGTTGATGCCCAGGGAGAGGGTTTCGGTGGCGAAAACCACCTTCACCAGGCCCTGCGCGAAAAGGTCCTCCACCACTTCCTTAAAGATAGGGAGGTGGCCCGCATGATGGGAAGAGAGACCCCTTTTCAACGCCTCCAGCCACTTTTCAAAGCCGAACACCTTGAGGTCTTCCTCCGGCAGCCAGGAGACGCGCGCCAGGGTCTGTTCCTCGATCAGCTCCTTCTCCCTCGCGTCGGTGAGGTCGATGCCCGCCTCCATACAATGCGCCACTCCGGCATCGCACCCGGCACGGCTGAAGATGAAGTAGATGGCCGGGAGCATGCCCGATTTATACAGCCTCCACACCACGTCCGAGCGCCTGGGCACCAGATGGCCGGCACGGGCTTTCCCCCTGCCTCTCTTTTTAAAGGATCTCTCGTATTCTTCCACCACCTGCGGGGAACGCGAGGAGAGAAGGTTCACCATGATGCCGCCCACCATGTAGTAGTGGCGCAGGGGGACCGGCCGGTGGTCGTAATATATGATCTCCACATCGCCGCGCAGGTCGTTGAGCCATTCCCCGAACTCGCGATAGTTGGACACCGTGGCGGACAGACCCACGATCTTCACCTCCACCGGCAGGTGGATGATTATCTCCTCCCATACCGGGCCGCGGAAGGGGTCCATGAGATAATGGCACTCGTCAAGCACCACGTAGCGCAGGCCGTAGAGGGTGGGGGAGCGCTCATAGATCATGTTGCGCAGCACCTCCGTGGTCATGATGACCACCGGAGCCTCGCCGTTTATGCTGTTGTCGCCGGTGAGCAGGCCCACGTTCTCGCTGCCGTAAACGGCGCAGAAGTCGCGGTACTTCTGATTGCTCAAAGCCTTCAAAGGGGTGGTGTAGAAGGTCTTCAACCCCGTCTTCTCCGCTGCCCACACCGCGTATTCCGCCACCACCGTCTTGCCCGATCCCGTGGGGGCCACCACCAGCACGGAGCGGTCCTGAGAGAGGGCCTCTATGGCGTCGCGTTGAAAACCGTCCAGGGGGAAGGGATATTGAGACTCGAATTCCGCGATCCCGCTATTTTCTTTCTTTTCGTTCACGCTACCATTGTAGCAGTGATGGGGCGTCCATGTCTCCGTCCCAGAGCGCCTTGCGTCGCGGGGACGACAGGAGCGGGAGGATGGGTTTGCGCATCGAGGAGCTTGAGTTGGGCAGGGAGCTAGAAGCGTTGCAGTTCCTGGAGCGGGACGCTTTTGGAAACCTGCGCATGGTGTGGGCGCTGCGGCGCCGTCCGGAGAACACGGTCGATAATTGGGATGGCCAGACGTACAGGCGGGTGCTGCCTCTCGACGGCGTCCCTTACGAAGTCGCCGTCATGCAGCCCGGCCCCGCTGAGGCCCCGGCCCTTACGGCCATGGTGCGTGGTCCCAGACTTCCGTCTATAGCAGTCTCCAGGCTGGCCGCCATCCTGGAGTGGACTCTGAACACGCGGGCCGACCTATCGAGGTTCTATCGGCTCGCCGCTGACGATCCACAGCTCGCGCCCCTGGTGCAGCGGTTCAGGGGACTCAAGCCACCCCGCTACCCCACCCTTTTCGAGACCCTGGTCAACGCCATCGCCTGCCAGCAGCTCACCCTGACGCTGGGCAT
>JACVJG010000501.1 GCA_015711875.1 Candidatus Solincola jinzensis
GCGTCAGGTCAGCCCGGCTGCAGCTCGGCACCTTCACCCACCTGAGCGGGGACCTCGCGCTGTCGCTGGAGCCCGTGCGTGGCGCCGCCGAAAGCGCGGCGGTTTTTCTCTCCCGCAAGAGCAACGCTTTGCTGGTCGCGGCGGTCGTCATAGCCTTCGCCGCCCTGCTCAACCTGGCGCGGGGATGGGCGCGCATGAACGCACGCATACCGCGGCGAGCGTAAACCCCGTTTTTCACGCGCTCCCCGCAGGCCTTCCGGCTTTTCCGCGCGGCGTCAAAGCCGGGGGAGGTAAGCGATAAAAAAACCAGGATGGCGCGCCGTCGCCGCCAGGTCTTCAAGCGGCAAAGGCGAGGGACGCCGGCTTGGGCCTCCTTTCAGGCGAAGAGAGGCACATGGGAGAAGGCTCCCACGTCGAAAAGCCCCCTGTCGGTTATCTTGAGCTCCGGGATCACCGGCAGGGCCATAAAGGAGAGGGCCATAAAGGGCTCCTCCAGAGGACAGCCCAGGAAACGCGCCGCCTCCTGGAGGGAAGCCACGCGCTCCTTCACCTCCCGCAGAGGAAGGGTGGACATGAGGCCGGCCACGTCCAGGGGAAGCTCCGCCAGGACCTCCTCCCCACGCACCACCACCTGGCCGCCACCCATGCGCTCCACCGCCCGCGCCGCCGCGAGGATCTCGCCGTCCGAGGCTCCCACCGCCAGCAGGTTATGGGAATCGTGCGCCACGGTCGAGGCCAGCGCTCCCTCCCTCAGGCCGAAGCCGCGGATGAAACCGATCCCCACGTTGCCGGTGCCCCGGTGCCGCTCGAACACGCAGATCTTCAAGAGGTCGCGAGCGGGGTCGCTGACCGCCATGCCCCCCTCCACCTTCGCCTTCTCCCGCAGCTTTTCGGTTATGATCTGGTCGGGGATCACCCCTATGACCAGCATTTCCGAACCCTCCGCGCGCACCCCTATGCCGCTTGCCTTTTCCCAGGCGATGCGCATGGCGCCCGGCGCGGGAGGACCGGGGTCCACGCGGGGCAGAAAGACGCCGTCCTCCGCAACCAGCATCCCCTCCTTGTAGACCTTCCGCACGCGGAAACCCTCCAGGTCATCCAGCACCACCAAGTCGGCCCTGCATCCCGGCGCCACCGCTCCGCGATCACGCAGCCCGAAGCGCATGGCCGCGTTGATGGTCACCATGCGCACCGCCGTGATGGGGTCCAGGCCCAGGGACACCGCCTTGCGCAACACCGCGTCCATGTGGCCTTCCTCCAGGAGGTCCCTGGGCTGACGGTCATCGCTCACGAAGATGCACCGCCCCTGCGAAGAACCCTCCACCACGGGAAGCAGGGCCTTGAGGTTGCGCGCAGTCGAGCCTTCCCGCACATATATGAACATGCCCTTGGCCAGTTTCTCCGCCGCCTCCTCAGCGCTCACGCATTCGTGGTCCGACTCCACCCCGGCGGCGATATAGGCGTCCAGGCCCCTGCCCGTGAGTCCCGGCGCGTGCCCGTCTATGGGGAGCCCGGAACATGCGGCCAGCTTGGCCATCACCCCGGGATCCCCATTCACCACGCCCGGGAAATTCATCACCTCCCCCAGGCCCACCACCGTCTTCTCCTGGAGAAGCGGGACGAGGTCGCCTGCCTCCAGTACCGCTCCGGAGGTCTCCATTGGGGTCGCCGGGACGCAGGAGGGCAGCATGATATACACGCTCAGGGGCAAGCCCTCGCCGCACCGCATCATGAAACGGATGCCCTCCACGCCGAGGACGTTGGCGATCTCGTGGTAGTCGGTGACCACCGCCGTCGTCCCCGAGGGCACCACCGCGCGCGCGTACTCGGGCAGGCTGACCATGGATGACTCTATATGCACGTGGCCATCGATGAAACCGGGGCAAAGAAAGGCGCCCGCGAGATCCACGCGCTGCCTGGCCTTCCTCTCCCCGAAGCCGGCTATCCTCCCCCCGAAAACGGCGACGTCACCCTCCGCCACCCGCCCGCGCAAGACGTCCACCACCCTGGCCCCGGTAAGGAGCAGATCCGCCTCCGCTTCTCCCCTCGCCACCGCCAGCAGGTCTTCCCTTTTCATGTTTCGCGCTCCTTTGACCGGCAAACGCTTCCTGACCGGCGGGATCAGATCACCGGCTCCTCTTCCAGCTCTCCCGGGCGCCTTAAGCCCTCAGCGGGGTAGGTCCTCATCTCCAGGATGACCTTGAGGGACTCGTCCTTCATGGCGTACTCGAAGGCCTGCAGGCCCATCTCGAGGGGGAACCTGCGGTCTATCAGCTCCTGCACGTCCACGAGACCCCGCATGAGGGCGCGGATGGCGGGCTCGAAGGGGCCGCAACGCGATCCCACCACCTTGATCTCGTCCACCACCAGGCGGGAGATATCCACGTTGAGCGACTCCACGTAGGTGCTCTTCTGCACGATGGTGCCGCCGGGATCCACCAGCGAGCGCGCAAGGTCGAAGCCCTCCGGCTTGCCCGTGCATTCCACCACCACGTCGAAACGGTCCTTGATGTCGAGGTCTTTCTCCAGGGTCGTCCTTATCCCCAAGCGGTCCAGGATCTTCAGCTTGTGGGG
>JACVJG010000502.1 GCA_015711875.1 Candidatus Solincola jinzensis
CCCCATCCCGGCGAAGCCGGAAAACGGCGATTCTGGGTTCAAGGCGCCGCCCGCCGACCGGCGAGGCCGGCGGGCGGCTCCCCGGGCCCGGGTGTATGCGGAGGTGGCTTGGCACGTGTCTATGGCCGGGCATACTTTTCATACAGCGAGGGCGGGGCTTCGAACGGTTAGCTCTTAGAGTGGCTTATGGGGTAGCTATGCCGTAGAACAACTAGCGGGGAGCGGCAGGCGGTTTATTTCGTGGGGCTGGAAGCTTATGGGAACCGATGACATTAGGGGTTGGGGCAGGCATAAAGCCGGGCATTATGGCTGAGATTTCAGGCGGCATAATAGAGAGCCGGGGAAGAGGATAAGGCGCGGGGGGTATCATGGCTGAGGTCACGATAGTGGGGGCGGGGTTGGCCGGCCTGGTGGCGGCGATCAACTGTGCTCGTAACGGCCATCACGTGCGCGTTCTGGAGAGGTTCGGGCATGTGGGGGGCGATCCCTATATAAGGCCAGCGGTGGATGTCACGCCCATGGATCCGAAGCGCTTGGGGGACTTCATAGGCGTGGAGCTGTTGCCGCCCTATGTCACCCCCACGCTGGAGTTTCCCATCTACGTTTACGGCAAGCGCTACCTCGTTGCGGGGAACCGTTTACACCTGCATTCGGTGGAAAGGGGATCCCGCTCCACCTCCCTGGACGTCTATCTCTTCGAAAAGGCCAGGGAGGTGGGGGTGGAGTTCGAGTTGGGGGTGGAACTGAGCTCTCAGAGGGATTTCGCCTCCCTACCCCCCAACACCATCGTGGCCACCGGGCTGGAGGTGGAGCCTTTCCTGGCCCTGAGACGCCCCTATTTGCCCGTCTATGGTTTCATCGGCAAGACGCGGCACGAAGGCCCACCGCGCATCATGGGATTCTTCGACCGCTATACCAGCTATTACAACTACTGCGCCAACGTCAACGGCGTGGCCTTCGCCCTTGCTTTCGACAGTCGGCCGGTGACGGCGTCCCTGCGTGATAAGTGGGACCGCCAGTTGCGCGAATGGGAGGGCATGGACTTCGATACCTGGCTGCCGCATGAGGGAGTGGTGGCCACGAAGAAGCTCACAGCACCCTGCCTTTTCGTGGGGGACAAGATCCTTGCCGGCACCCTGGCGGGCATGCAGGACCCCTTTTTCCTCTTCGGGGTGCAGAGCTCACTGGTATCCGGCAAGGTGGCGGCGATAGCGGTGGAGGACAGGGAGAGGGCTTGGAGGCTGTTCCGCAGTTTTACGTCCGCCTACAAGTACTCATGGCTGTACAAGCGTTTCTTCGACGCCCAGCCCCATTTTATGCGCGAGCGAGGGTTACGGCTGGGTTTCGGGGCGTACCTGAAGTACCCGTCCCTGCTACAACCAGCTATAGAGATATCCCTGAAATCCCTCCCCGGCTACGGCAAATACTAACCATGGGTTTAATCCCTAACGTTCGAGAGAATGCATCGCGGAAGCGACTGGGCCGACCGCAGGAAGGCCCAGCGGTGCCGGTCGCCTGGACGGAGACGCAGCGAGCGCCAGCGAGCGCAGGACCTGACATGCATGGTTTGAGTGTGAGCAGGATGAAGTAGGGGGAGAGCATGGCCGAGAAAAAGGTGTTCATCGTAGGCGCGGGTCTGGCCGGCCTGTGCGCGGCCATCACCGCACGCAAGCTGGGTTACGAGGTCCACTGCGTGGATAAATACAACCGTGTAGGGGGCATGCCCGGAGCGCACCCCTTCGTGGATTCGACTCCCTTCGATGCCGCCATGATGTCGCGCTTTCTGGGAGTTCCCATAGGCGAGCCGCAGGTGCGTCCGTGCGAGAACTTCGACGTCTACGCCTTCGGAAAGAAATGCAGCCTCAACCCCTCTTATTCAATGCTCTGCAACGTGGAAAGGGGCCCGAGGCGCACTGCCATAGACCGCTATCTTCACGACATAGCGCTGGAGATGGGGGTTACCTTCGAGTGGGGCAATCCCATAAAGTCGCAGAAGGATCTGGCGCAGTTTCCTCCCAACACCATCGTGGCCACGGGGCCTTATCGCGAGGCCTTCGAGGCCTTGGGAATACCCCATGAGACCGCTTACGGATATGTGCTGAGCGGGAAATACCGGCCCAACGGCGTTCCCTCCAACGCATCGCGCTGCGCCGTTTATTTCGACCATTACACCAGGGATTACTGCTATCTCCCCTCCTCCAACGGCATCGTGGCAGGGCTGTTCTTCGCCCGCCGCCCCGTGGGCAAGCAGCACCGCGATATCTGGGAGAGGCAACTCAAGGAGACCGAGGGGGTGGAGTTCAAGACCTGGCACGAGGAACGGGGTTACTTCGCCTCGCGTTACCCCGGACAGCCGCGCCTCTTCGCCGGCAACAAGATCCTCGCAGGCACCCTGGCGGGCGCCCAGGATCCCGGGACCTACTTCGGCTGTCATGGAGCCATGGTCTCTGGGAAGATCGCCGCCATAGCGCTGGAGGACAAGGCCACGGCCCAGGAGATGTTCGACCTCTGCAACCGCAGCTTCAACCGCATGTGGTTCCTGCGCCGCGTGGCCATCAACTACGCGCCGGAG
>JACVJG010000503.1 GCA_015711875.1 Candidatus Solincola jinzensis
GAGAGCCGGCGTCTTCTTCGCTCTCGCGGGCCCCGCGGCGGTGGCGGATATCCTCGCGGAGATGCTCGGCGACGACACGCTGGCGCCGCCTTGGGAGGAGTTCGCCATAGAAACTCCCTACACGCGGGAGGCCATGGTCTCGCGCCTGCGCCGCCAGTGGTCCGGGAAGAGTGCACGGCACAGTGCCGGTATTCCTGCTGGAGGAGAAAGCACCCCGCTTTCTCCCCATTACTGCGTCAGGTGCGGGGCGCCACTGCGAAAAGGGGCGGCCTTTTGCGGAAATTGCGGGGCTGCGGTGGCACGCCGTAACATACAATCAAGATCGACTGACGCGCCGTCATCAGGAAGCACCAACCCCTGCCCCAATTGTGGCTACGCATGCTCCCCGAGGGCCAAGTTCTGTCGAAAATGCGGCACGAGGTTGTGAGCGCACCACTAAGCAATATCTTTCCACCTTCTCAATATGACAGATAAATATCACGGATGATCCTAGATCGCGTTTCGGTTGAGAGAAGGATCGCTCCGACACCGCCGGCTGGCCACACGCAAAGGCGATCGTATGGTCAGCCCTTAAGAAAATTCCGTTCAGGAATCACGGGAACAGTCCCTCAAAGGGTCTTCCTTTTTAAAGCGAGGCCCTCGTCCCTGCCCCTGACGGAGTGAGCGGCTTCTCAGCGTGCGTGCGGATGGCAGGGCGAGAACGCGGCTTTTCCTGCCATTTTATGTATAATAGGGAGCCGACCCCGGCCCATGGGGAGCGGATCACTCTCCAGGCGGCGCAAAGGCGCGGGAGCTGGCCGACCCCGGCTCATGGGGAACGAATACCAACGTGGGAGAGCCTTCACCACCGCCCGCCGTGTGCCCTCGTCTTAAAGCCTTCTACGGCAGCGATGCGACGGTGCTATACTTAAAAAGCGAGATCTCGAGGCTGCTCTGCTGCAAGGAGGGGGAGATGCGGGAACTCAAACCGGCCAGGCTCTTTGACCATGAGAAGTGCACGCGCTGCGGCCTCTGCTTCAGCGAGTGCCCGGTGATGGGCCTGACGCCCAAGGAAGCCCGGGAGGAGATCGCGAGGCTCATCGCCGGCGAGTCCACCCGCCACGTGCTGCGCAAGTGCCAGAGCTGCTTCGCCTGCGACCACGTCTGCCCCGAGGGGTGCAACCCAACCGAGCTGGTGCTGGAGCGCTGGCACGAGAAGTACGTGCGCGAGGGGCTCCCCCTCCGGGCCAGGTACTATTCCCCCCACGAGGAGCTCAACTTCCGCACCTACGTGGTGGCCAGGATGCCCGCCGAGGAGCGCGAGCTCATCCGCGCCTGGGCCGACCACTCCCCGGCCGAGGAGATCCTCTATCCGGGGTGCAACATCATCACCGCCCCCTTCCTGACGCAGACCAAGGCATTGGCGGGCCTGGACATCCGCGGCACCCTGGATTACTGCTGCGGCGAGACCTACTACCGCATGGGCCTCTTCGAGGAGGTGCAGAAGGTGGCGCGCCGCCTGGAGCGGTACTTCAAGACCCTGGGGGTGAAGCGGGTGAACATCCTCTGCACCGCCGGGTGCAACATGTTCATGAACGTGCTTCCAGCCTACGGGGTGGACTTCGGCTTCGAGGTGCGCCCCTACCTGCCGGTGATACTTGAGAAGCTCGAGTCGGGTGAGCTGGAGGTGGTGAGGAAGCTCTCCGGCACCGCCACCGTCCAGGAGTCCTGCTACGGCAAGCAGCTCGGGGAGGAGTACATGGACGTGCCGCGGCGCATCCTCGAGCTCATGGGGCTGGAAGTGGTTGAGGAGAAGAAGCGGCGTGAGCGCGCCCTCTGCTGCGGCATCGCCGGCGGCTTTTCCCCGTCCTCCGGCTACCACATCATGGACATCACCGTGGCCACGGTGAAGAGCCTGTTGCAGTCCCGCGCCACCGGCGCCGACTACACCGTGGGCTACTGCGCGGGCTGCCTGCAGATGCTCTCCACCGGGCGCGTTCTCTTCCCCCTCGGCGCCCCCGTATACCATATCCTGGAACTGCTCTCGGTGGCCCTGGGCGAGGAGCCCCGGCACCCCATGGGGTGGCGGGCGCGCGCCTTCCTGGCCGGGGTGATGCGCCACCAGGTCCCCCTGACCCTGTCGAGGAAAAGGTATCGCATACCGGAGATAGCGGAGATACCTGGCGACAACCACATATAACGCGAAAGGAGCATACAGGTGAACCTCGCGCCCTTTCTCGCTCCCGCCAGACCCCGGGTGAAAAATCACCCGCCACTGGCAAGCGTATCCTTGCTCGCCAACCCTTCGCTGCACGAAGCCCGATGGCGTCTAGGCGCCAGGCGTGCGGCGTATTCACGCGAAGAGCGAGTGATGGAGTCGCCGGATGAGACAACTATGGCATTTCCTTCCATAATGTCAGAAGGAGAGTGAACGATCATGAGTAAGCCGCCCTTCCGCTTCTTCCGCGACTTCCTCTGCGACCGCTGCGGCGACTGCTTCGCCGCCTGCCCCTATCTGGAGCTTCCCCGCGAGGAGGCGAAAAGGGAGATAGCGCGGCTGATCGAGGAGGGCGAGTCGCGAGCCCTGCAGG
>JACVJG010000504.1 GCA_015711875.1 Candidatus Solincola jinzensis
CAGGGCATGGACGTCCTCTTCATGCTCGACTCGGTGACCCGGTTCGCCATGGCCCAGCGGGAGGTGGGCCTCACGGTGGGTGAGCCCCCCACCACGCGCGGATACCCGCCCTCGGTTTTCGCCATGCTGCCCCGCCTCATGGAGAGGACAGGGTGCGGCGATCGTGGTACCATCACCGCCCTTTACACCATCCTGGTGGAAGGTGACGACATGAACGAGCCTATCGCCGACACCTCGCGGTCTATCCTGGACGGACACATCGTCCTCTCGAGGGACCTCGCGGCCAGGAACCATTACCCGGCCGTGGACATACTCGCCAGCGTGAGCCGTCTGGCGACGGAGGTCATAGACGATGAGCACCGCGCCGCCGCGGAATGGCTCAGAAGGACCCTGGCGGTATACCGCGACGCGGAGGACCTGATCAATATCGGCGCCTATAGAAGCGGGTCCAATCCGGATATCGACTACGCCATCGCCCATATGCGCTCCATCGAAAACTATCTCCGTCAGGGGGTGGAGGAGAGGTGCGACTGGGTGGAGGCGGTGGAGGGCCTGAAGAGGCTTCCGAAGGGGGATGACACGGCGTGAGGAGATTCGAGTTCCGCCTCGAGCCGGTCAGGCGCTTCCGGGCCGCGGAGGAAAAGGAGAGGAAGAGGGAGTTCGCGGAGGCGCAGGCCGCTTACGAGCTGGAACTGGCCGAGTTGAGGCGGCTGCGGGAGAGAGAGGCAAAGGTGAAGGACGAGTTGCGCAGGGAGATAAAGTGCGGGTGCGACGCCGAGCGCGTGAGGAGCGGAGAGGCCTGCCTGGACCTGCTCGGCTCGCGCGTCAGGTTCCAGGAAGCGAGGGTAAGGGAGGCGCAGTCGCGGCTGGAGGAGAGACGAAGGGCGCTGGTGGAGGCCTCACGGGAGCGCAAGGTGATGGACAGGCTGCGCGAGATAAGGTGGGAGGAACACCTCTACCAGGCGGGCAGAGAGGAGCAGGGGTTCCTGGACGAGGTAGCCGGCGGCCGTTTCGTGCTTCGCCGGCTGCGGGCGGAGGAGTGATGGGAGCATGGTTAGCGGGATCGAGGCGGTAAGGGCGCGGATCGCGTCCATAGAAAGCCGGCTTCAGGCGCTGGCCCGCCGGGATTTCGCGTCCTTGCTGGAGGCGGCGAGGGCCACCGTGGCCTCCTCTATGGTCGATAACGTCTCGCCAGACATTTCGTCATCGGAAAGGGCGGCGAGGCTGCAAGCGTACATGCGCTCCCACAACTTCAACCCCGCCCTGGCGGCGGAGGCGCTGACCTTCGTGGAAGCCGCCGACGCCTGCGGCATGGACTGGAGACTGGCCACTGCCTTGGCGGCGGTGGAATCATCGGGAGGCCGGGAGTGCTTCCGACCCCACAACCCCTTCGGCATCTTGGGGCGCGACTTCGCCAGCTTCCGGGACGCCGTTTACGAGGTCAACCGCCTGGTGAAAAGCTACGGCTATGGAAACGACATGCGAGCCATACTGGCGAAGTACAACCCTGGAGGCGGGGAGAGATACATTAACACGGTTATCGGCGAGATGGAGAGGATATGAGAGGGCGGCGGTAGACATATGGAAGGTATTGTCAGGGTGGTCTCGCGCATTGCGGAGATAGAGGCAAGGCTTCATAGGCTGGCGGGGGTGGCCTGCGCCACGCCGGCGCCCGGCTCGGGGAGCCCGGCCTTTTCCTTCGCCTCCCTGCTGGAAGGCTTCAACGCCGGCCGGGGCCAGGCGGTGGTGAACGAAGCCATGCGCTACCTCGGCGTTCCCTACGTCTACGGGGGAGGAGGGCCGAGCGGGTTCGACTGCTCGGGCCTGGTGCAGTACGTGTTCCGCAAGTTCGGGGTAAACCTGACCCATTACACCGTAACCCAGGCCCAGGTGGGCACGCCCATCCCCCGCAGCGAATTGCGTCCCGGCGACGTCATCTTCTTCGGGGAGAACGGCGGGACGGGGTTTCTCTATCACGTGGGCATCTATGTTGGGAACAACAGCTTCATCCACGCGCCGCATACCGGGGACGTGGTGAAGATCTCGAAGCTGGAGGGAAAATACGATGCCAATTACGCCTGCGCGCGCAGGTATGTTTAAGGGCTCGCGCCGCATCGACGCAGACGGGGGCATCCGCCGACGCCTCCCCGCGGCCGCGGGCTACCGGATAAAGGGCTTATGCCCGCAGGAAAGGAGGTGAAGAGGATGGCGAAAGCGATGGCCATATCGGGGATGGAGGGAAAGGTCGCCCTGGCGCACGGGCTGGGCAAAGGACGCAACGTTAACTGCGAGACCGCGCATCACCACGCTTTCTCGTGCTGCCTGCAGGGGTTCGCGTTAGCGGGCGGGAATGAAGGCGCCCTCCCCTCGCCATCGTGTCTCTCGCGCGAGGGCGGGCAAGCCGGCGGCGGCCGGCAGAGGGCCTCGGGCCCACGCAGCGAGGCATGTGGCGTTTTGCTGACGGACTCCGCCTTTATGGCGGATAGGGCATTGGCGGCTGAAACGGACGACCGCGGCGACATGGCATTGACCTGCGCCGCCTCGTGGGCGCTTGTGAGCGAGCCTAAGG
>JACVJG010000505.1 GCA_015711875.1 Candidatus Solincola jinzensis
CGTCCTCGACGCCTCGGGGAACCGCGGCTCCGACGGCGTGGAGGACATCGTCTTCTCCGCCTGGAACACGCACGTGACGGCGTCGAACGCCGTCAAGTACATCGACCTCTACGCGGTGCGCGCGGACGGAACCACCCACGGCCTGGGCCCGGGGGAGAGCCCTCCCGCCGACCGACCCCCCGCCAACGCCTATATGCCGGGATGGCCGGCGCGCCTGGCCATGGTGGCCACGGGCATGCTTCCCAACGTGTTGGAGGGAGTCAACGGCCCCGCGGCCCTCGCCGACCTGGACGGCGACGGCAGGATGGAGGTGGGGGTGTCGTCTGCCGCCGGGCCGGGCTACATCCTCAAGGCGGACGGGTCGTCTTTTCTGGGAAGCGACAGCAGCGGACTTCCCCTCAGCCTGGAGTGCGACGAAGCCGGCTCCGCAGCGGGGTCACGCGACCTGCCGGTGATGTGCGCCCTGGGGGGAGGGTGCTTCGCGCGACTCCAGGGACACGGACTCTGTTACGTCTCCCCCACCATGGGGTTCGGGCGGGCCATAGACCTTTTCCTGCCCGCCAGCCAGACCCGCTCTGACGACCAGGTCTCGGCATGGAGCGCAGCGGACGGGCGTTTTCTGGTGCCGTTCCCCCGCGCCGTGAACGACATGATGTTCTTCCATACCCCCGGGGCGGCGGATATCGACGGCGATGGTTCTCAGGAGATCCTCGCCGCCAGCTCCTACTATGATTTCCATGCCCTAAACGCTGCGGGGGTGGAGCCCGCCGGTTGGCCCAAGTTCACCGGGGGATGGAGCGTGCCCACGCCGGCGGTGGGAGACTGGGATGGGGATGGACGCCGCGAGGTGGCCACGGGGACCCGCGAGGGTTGGCTGCTGGCCTGGCGCACCACCTCCACGACCTCCGATATGGCGGACTGGCCCGAGTACGGGCACGATCCCTGGGGGACGGGGTGCCTGGAGACCGACGCCTTGAGACCAGGCGTGGTGAAAGACCTATCCCTGGAGATGATCGAGAGGAACGGAGAGCCGCGCGGGATCCGGCTATCCTGGTCGGCGCCCGGGGACGACGGCAGCCGCGGGCAGGCCATGTGCTACGAGGTTCGTTTCCTCGACCGCCCCATCACCGAGGGCAATTGGAAGGACGCCATCCCGCTGGAGAGAGGCAAGCCCTTGCCCGGCGAGGCGGGATGCATGGAAGAATATGCCTATGAGGGGTTCCCCTTCGACGGCACCCTAAAGGGCATGACCTTATACGTGAGGGTGAGGGCGCGCGATGAAGCCGGCAACCTCTCGCCCCTGTCCAACCAGGTCTCGGTCTCATATGAGGGCGAGCCCGAGCCGGAGCCTGAACCGCAGCCAGAGCCGGAACCTCAGCCGCAGCCCGAGCCGGAACCCGGGCCGGGGCCGGTGGGCCCCTCGCAGATGGCGTTGAGGTGGTATTTCGCCGAGGGTTGCACGGGAAGCGAGGCCAGAGGCTCTTTCGAGACCTGGATCCTGGTGCAGAACCCGGGAAAAGAGAGAGCGACCGCGGCGTTGACCTACATCACGCCGCAGGGCAAGGTGGCGGGGCCGGTGCTCGAGCTTCCCCCGGGCACCAGGCAGACGGTCAACGTCGCCGCAACCCTCTCGGGTGCCTGGGAGGTGTCTACGGTGGTGGAATCCGACCGACCGGTGGTGGCGGAGCGCGCGGTGTATTGGCTCGCAGCGGGGGGCGGTCGGAAGGCGGCCCACGATTCCATCGGGGCCAGCGAGGGATCGACGGCATGGCACCTGGCGGAGGGATCCACAGGCGCCGATGACAGAGGCTCCTTCGAGACCTTCATCCTGGTAATGAATCCAGGGGATAAGACGGCTGACGTAACCGTCGCTTACATCACCCCCACGGGTGAGGTGGAGGGCCCCAGGCTATCCCTGGCTCCACAGACCAGGCAGACCATCAACGTCGCCGACACCCTCCCGGGAGAGTGGCACGTCTCCACGCAGCTGCGGTCCGACCAACCTGTGGTGGCGGAGCGTGCCATGTACTGGAGCGGAGCGGGCTCCTTCCGGGATGCTGCCACCTGCTCCATCGGCACGGACAAGGGCACGACGGCGTGGTACCTGGCGGAGGGCTCCACGGGCGCGAGCGAGAGCGGCTCTTTCGAGACCTGGGTCCTGGTGATGAACCCGGGCGAGAGGGTGGCGAGGGTGGAGGTGGATTACCTCACTCCGGCGGGAAAGGTGGAGGGGCCACGATTCGAGCTTGGCCCGGGCTGCCGACAGACCATCAACGTCGCCGACACCCTGCCCGATACAGACCAGGTATCGACGGTTTTGCGCTCCGACCAGCCGGTGATAGCGGAGCGGGCGGTATATATCGATGCCGATGACGGGACTAGAAGGGTGTTGAGGCAAGCCGCCCATGCCTGCATAGGGGTGCCGGGCGCCGTCATGGAAGCATATGGATATGAATCCCAGGCAACCGCGGGGGAGGGAACCGCACGCGCCGTTAGGGCGCGCGTGGGTGAGCGTTTCGTGATCGAATTGCCCTCCCAACCGGCCACGGGAAACGTATGG
>JACVJG010000506.1 GCA_015711875.1 Candidatus Solincola jinzensis
ATGTCCTGGCAATACCTGGGTTCCGCCCTCAGCGAGATCGGCTAGTTCGCGTCCGCGACGCATGGCCGTCGCGCCGCGAGGCAGGTAAAAGCGGATGGGCCCTCGCCGCCTATATGCCGTTTGGTGGATGGAAGCTGAAGGCGCGGTTGCCTTCTCCCGGACAGGTGAAGAGCGGAAGGCCTGGCGGTTGCGCGCCGTGCTGAAACCGGCCTTCGAGGGAGGAGCGCAAGGAGGCCTTCGCTCACAAGAAGCGAAAACGCGGCTTGCAGCGAGGGACAAGCGCCTTTTCGGCCCTCTTGCGGAAGGGTTTATGGGGCCGTGTCGTATGGCTTGGCCTAATGTAACCGTCTCGGCTTTCCAAGACAGGCGGGAAAGCAAAGGAGGCGGCTTATGCCGCCTCCAGGGCGCACAGAATAGTTTTCAACCTCTCTGAAGGCCCCTTATCGGGGCCCGGGTAAGCAGCCCTCGGAGCAATGCGCAACGCGTGGAACCATGAAGCGCTTCATGTCGCACCTCCTTTTTCTTAACATGCTTTCCGCGTAAATCTCAGTATACCCGAGCGGTCAAGACGATTCACTCCACCGCATAACATATCTCGCATTCTCCCACCACGCCGTTCTTGCGCACCTCGCGCAGACTGGCCTTTTTCCCCGCCACGCGGGAGATGGAGAAGAGGGCGGTGGGGACGATGGGGCAGAGAGCGGGTTGTCCCTCCGCCTTGAGCAGCTCGTTGCCATGGCATATGTGGCATCCCTTTACCTCTATACTGAGGTCATCGCCTTCTCCTTTTACCCGTGCCTCCTCGCAGAACCTCAGATCGTTGACAAGATAATCCTGCAGGGCCTGGTTGAAATCCTCTCCCTGCAGCTCGCGTCCGACCCTGGCACGGAACTCCTCGGCCCATTCCGAACCTATCCTGGCCTTGCCCTTCTCTACCTCCCTGGCGTTGGCCTTGACCACCGCGCGGTGGTATCTCTTGAAGAACTCGCGCTCGATCTCTCCCATTTCTCCTCCTCGCTTCTTTTTCATACCATCTTCACCGCGCCGAGGTCGCATGCATGCGAGCACTCGCCGCAAAGCCTGCATTTCTCAAAATCAATGGCCACGCGGCATGCCGCACCCGATCCGTTCGTGTCCCTGATCACCTGGAAGGCTCCATGACGGCAGAAACGCGCCGCTTTGCACTCCTCGCAGCGCTCAGCGACGTCACATCTCTCCACGTCTATCCAGGGCATCTTGTTTCTCATCGCCGCCTCCGCATATACCTCTAGGGGTATAATAACCCGCCGGGGAGCGCATCTTGATGATGTAGATCAGAGGTTATGTGGAAAGGTTTAAGGGCGGGAGAAATGTGGTAAAGTAGATATGTAAAGAGGCGCTGAAGATCAGCTCCCGGGGATAAGCGAGATTGCGGGGATCTCCGCGGCATAGGCAGAGATAGGCTTTTTCCGGGAGCTGTCCTTTGTGTGTCGATCCCTTTTTATATCGGCACCTCACGCCGTTCTTCACAGCGCGGCGCGCAGTATCTCCACCAGGTCCTCGAGCACGGTGTCGCGGGGGTTGGAGGAGCGCAGCCTGGTGTTGAGGAAGGCCTCGGCCGCCAGGGACTCGATACTCGTCTCCACTACCCCCGCCTCCTTGAGGCCTGAGGGCAGGGGGAGAGCGTTCACCAGCTCCATCACCGCCTCAGCTGCCGCCTCCGCTGCGCGGCGCGCGGGAAGCCCGGATACGTCGAGGCCTATGGCCGCCGCGATGTCCCGGTACAATTCCGGGCACGACTCGAGGTTGAAGCGCATGACGTGCGGCAGGAGAAGGGCGTTGGCGGTACCGTGCGCGATGCCGTAGTGCGCTCCCAGGGCATGTGCCAGGGCGTGGGTCAGCCCCAGGCCGGAGGCGGTAAAAGCCATCCCCGCCAGGAACGACCCCATGCACATCTCGCGCCTGGCCTCTATGTCAGACCCGTCGGCGCAGGCCCTTTCAAGGTTGGAGTAGATGAGCTGTGCCGCCCTCAGGGATAGGGCTCGCGTGGGTTCCCACGCGCGGCGGGCCACGTAGGATTCCACCGCGTGCGCGAAGGCGTCCATGCCCGTGGAGGCGGTAAGGCCCGGGGGCATGGAGTAGGTGAGCTCGGGGTCGATGGCCGCGAGAAGCGGGTAGAGGTTGGGGCTGACGATGGACATTTTCTGGCGGCGTTTTCCTCCCGTTATCACCGCCACCGAGGTGACCTCGCTGCCGGTTCCCGCCGTGGTTGGAATGCATACCAGGGGTTTGCAGCGGCGGGGGACGCGTCCCACCCCTTCCCAGGAGGCGGGGTCGCCGTCGTTGGCGAGCAAAGCCGCGATGATCTTGGCGGCGTCCATCGGGCTGCCGCCTCCCAGGCCGATCACAAAGTCGCAACCCCTTTCCCTGGCGAAGCCCGCCCCTCGCTCCACCGTTTCGACGTCGGGATCGGGTCTGATCTCCTGGAAGCGCGAGAGCGTGATGCCGTTTTCATCCAGCAGGGAGCCTAGGATGGCTACCGCCTGGCTTCGCGA
>JACVJG010000507.1 GCA_015711875.1 Candidatus Solincola jinzensis
AAGCGAGCATCCGTCCGGCAGCGAAAGAGGGCGCTCGCGAAGCAGCTGTTCCAGCGTCGGCCGCACCAACGCCGAGGTGAGCAAAAGCGGCCGTTGCGCCCCCCGCGCCCGTATCGTTGACTGCACCGTATCCAGATGGCCGGCCCTGAAGCCTGAGCCCATGAACACCGCTCCAAGGTGCGTTCCCGTTTGCGGGTCGTAAGGATATGAATAGCGCCCTGTGTCCCCGCATAGATCGACTTCCTTTCCGCCGCGATCCACCCTCAGCACGAACCCGCCGGCGTCGTTATCCTGCAGGCGGGAAAGAAGGTCCCTGGCCTGAGGCCTGCTGTTTACCCTCACTCCGTTCACCGCCGTGATGAGGTCTCCCGCCTCGAGCCCCGCGCGCGCGGCGGGGGAGCCGGGCACCACCCCGATCACCTCCGCGCGGTTCTTCACCGGCCGGGTGAGGTTTTCCTCGTACATGGCGGGGCTCACGAAAACGGGGCAGCCCATCTCCCAACGCAGCTCCTGCGCCGCCCGCACGATCTCCGGCCATACCGTCGCGGTGTCGAAGGGAGCGCGAGGGGAGAAGAAGCGAGAGAAGCCCGGCAGGTTGATCTGCACCATGCGCGCTCCCGCAGCGGCGGCGTAATGTGCCGTATGGCACAGATCCTCTAGCATTTCCTCGAGGTCGGGGAGGGGCCATGCCACGATGGTCGCCGCGAAGGGTATCCCCGCTTCCGAGAGCAGCGGCAGCGCCCTTATGGCCATCTCGGGCTCGGGGTCACCCATGAGCATGGCGCGGCGCCGCGGCGAGGCGCTGTTGAGGGAGAGGTCGAGGAAGAGCGGGGCGAGCTCGGCCAGGGCGGCGATCCTCACCCGGTCGAGGGCCGCGCCGTTGGTGGAAAGGCGAAACGGCGCATCGGTGAGGGCGCGCGTCTCCCGCAGCAGCCGCAGGGCCTGGGGATGGGCGAAGAGCTCGCGGGGGCCCCCGAAGGTGGGGAAGAGGCCGGTGCCCGCCCGGGGGCGATAGCGCGCCAGCCTGGCCGACAGCTCCCGCCATTCCGCATCCACGCTCGCCGAACGAGCCTTCAGGGTGGGCGGGGCGCCCCGGTTGTAGCAGAAGACGCAGCCGAGCTGGCATCGCGTCGCGGCGTGCAGAAAAAGGTCGGCGGGCGTGGGGGCATGCGGCCCCGTCCAGTCGTCGAGGTCGCGCAGGCGGAAGGCGTCCACCTCGACCGGCCTTCCCCCGCTTTCCAGCTCCACCACGGCAAGGAGGCTCGCCAGTTGCCGGGCTATGAACTCCACGCGGGGCTCGTATAGGGCGGCGCTCTCCAAGTTTTGGAAACCGTTGTCCGCACCGGATCCTTTCCCCGCCGGCAGATGCGCGCCCTTCCCGCGCTCTTGTCCATGGCGGCTTTCCCCTCCGTTCTCGTCCTCGTTGAAGGCCACTTCCGGCCACGGGATGCGTATGTCCTCTACGGCGGCATCCTCAAGGCCTGTGGTGTTGGCGCAGTTCACCGCGTGCCGTTTCTCGGCGTAGAGAAAGTGCGTCCTGCTCTCGGACAGGAGGCGGAAGGAGTCCACCTCGACGTCCTGGCCACCCTTCTGCGGGACGGCTATGTCCAGTATGTTTCGCAGTTGCTGGCGCAGCATCTCCGCCAGGCGGGCTGAGGGCGGCGATTCGCTCGCGGGAAGGGCAGGGATGCTGTAACGGAACACGCAGCCGTCCTCGCGCCTCTCTCCCTCAGACGCCTTCCCCTCGCGTCCCGCAGCAGCAAAGGTCTCCGTGTGAGCGCAGACGCTACCGCTTTTCTCCCTTTCCGCCATGCCCTCGCTGTCGAGGCCGCGAGCCGGGAGACACGGCGACGGTTCACCGGCGTTTTTTGAGGACATGAGCGTGGTCTCAAGGAAACCCGGATCCGATACCAATACGCCATATGGATAGGCGATGGCGACCCCACTGACCGGGGGCTCCCCCGCATCCAAATGGACATCCCTCTTAGCGTGGAGCCGCCACGCGATGGCGCCCCGGCTTCCCTCGGGCTCCGTTGCCTCCGTTTGGTCGGCCCCGTGAGCGTGGGTCCGCAGCGCCATGCCGGCACGGCTTTCCCCGCGCTCAGCCGTTCTCTCGCCCTCTCTGTGGCTGGGGCGCTCAAGGGGCGCTTTCCGAGCGTGACTCCGACCCGAGTTGTCGCGGACTTCGTGATCATCCGTTTCGTTACCTACGGCGGATTGCTCAAGGGAGACGGTCTCCCCGGGCGTACCGCCGCCTTCGCGGTGACCGTCGGCCATACCGTTCACCACCTGGTCAGGCGATCCGTGCTCGCTCAGAAGGGCGACACCGCCTTGTATTCGCCGAACACCTGCCGGAGCACCCCGCAGATCTCTCCCTCGGTGACGTAAGCCTTTACGCATTCCACCAGGTGAGGAAGGAGGTTTTCCTCCTCCTTGCGCGCGAGGGCTTCCAGTTCTTTGAGCAGGCGGGCCACCTCCCGGCCGTCCCGCTCCCGCTTGATCTCCGCCAGGCGCGCCTTATG
>JACVJG010000508.1 GCA_015711875.1 Candidatus Solincola jinzensis
CCGCGCCGCGGTCCGATGGTTGTTGGAGAACGCGGTGGCGGCCGTGTCGACGTCGGAACTCGAGGCTCACCCGCTCACCCCCGCCGAGGCGCCCAGGAAGACGTAGGGCTCCTCCAGCAGTAGCGCGACCGGCACCACCGTCAGCATGCTGACGGCGACGAATACCCCCAGGAAGGCCGAGCTGGAGAGCCTCAGCTCCCAGGCGAGCACCGCCACCGCCGCTAGGCCCACGAGGTTCACCAGCAGGTGCTGTGCACTGCAGTGGGCGAACATGAAGGTCAGGGCGCGGGCCCACTCGCCATCGCCGAGCGCCATCCCGGAGACCCCGAGGTTGGTGGCCTCCAGCCTTCCGTCGTCCTCCAAAGCGAACACCAGCACGCAGGCGAGGGCTATCAGGAGGGCTGCGATGAGAGGGTTTTCCCTGGCATTCATCGTTCCTCCTCGAGGTCCCTCACCTCCCAGTAGCGCAGCACCCGCCCTCGCATCGCTGCCTTCCTCGCCCTAAGCTTCCACAGGGCGCAACCCGCGGCGCAGGCCGCGAGCAACCCGACGCTGAGTTCGACTATCATCCCTCATTCCTCGGGATCTCCAAGCGAGAGGCTGGCAGCGAGCGATAAAAGTCTTCTGAAACTATCCTCCACTCGCCTCGACGTTCTACTGTTGAACGAGAGGCGTGGAAGGGGGACCCAAGGGTCGGCGGGGAAAAGCGTTCGCTCGCTCCCTCGGGCCATCAGCCGGAACCCTCGGGGAGGTCCTCGAGCAGTTTCCTATAAGCCCTAAGCCACTCGTGCCCCTTCTCGGTCGTCACGTAGACCAGGGGGGACCTCACCCTGACCTCTATGAGGCCCGCGCTCAGGGCTTCGGCGAGGTACTTCTTGCGCTGGGCGAAGTTGATGTTAGCGCGATACATGATGTGGGTGCCCCTGGCGCCGTCTATGGCGGCCGATAAAATATCCGCAAGTATCTCAACTCGACCCCTTCGGCGAGGGCTCGGTATCGTCACCATACCCCAATTTATAGTAGCCGCAGGAGGGGGTTTAAGCCTTTTGGAGCCCACTTCCATCTCCCGAAACCCTTAAATACAGGTCTGCCGGCCGCCCCCCTCCCCCCAGAGGGCCCCAGCGCGCCAGCCTCGCCTCGTCCTCACCAGGTCGAACCTCGCCCTAACCTCCTCGAACGTCCTCCTCGCCTCCTCGAGGAAGCTGGGCCTTGAAGCAGCACCAGTTGTAATCGCCTTCTTCCTTATCCCTAGCCGCGCTGCGGAGGGTGTTCTCCGCCTGCTTTACCCATCTCTCGTATTCCTCCACATCGGAGATCAGGTCATCCAATTTAATTCGGCGCAAAACTCTTTTTAAAGGGAGCTCCCGCAAGGCCGATCCGCCACGCTAGGCGGGCGGTTCGCTCATACCTTCACCTTCGAGCCCGACGTCAATGCCAGGCAGCAAGCCCCGCTAGGTAGAACCCGTAGAGCGCCAGCAACGCGACGCCTTCCCACCGGGAGAGCCTTCTGCCCGTGAGCATGAACGCCAGCAGCGAGGCCATGACGACGAGCATCATCAGGTTGCTGAACCACACCTCCGCGAGGCCGATCGACACGGGCTTGAGGGCGGAGGCAAAGCCCAGCACCCAGGTTAGGTCCAGCACGTTCGCACCTATTATATTTCCCAGCGAAAGCTCAGGGACCCTCTTGACCGCCGAGAGGGCCGCGGTGGTCAGCTCCGGGAGGGAGGTGCCAACCGCCACGAGGGTGAAGCCTATCACCGCCTCGGGTACGCCCAGCCACCTCGCTATGCCGACGCCGGAGTATATCAATAGCCTGCTTCCCACGATTATGCCGATCGCTCCCAGCAGGAATCCCAGGATCACCCGCGGTAAGGCCGTGTCCGCCCGCGGCGCCCGCCCCTCCCCCGCCTTTCCGCGACCCCTCTTCGCGAGGAGGCCTTGGAAGAGCCCGAGCGCGAGTAAGAGACCAAGGCCCTCGGGGCGGCTGACCTTGCCGTCCATCGCCATGGCCACGACGATCGTTGCGAAGGCGAGCATGGCGGCACCCTCCCTCAGCCTATCACGCTCGATGGAGATGCCGACCGCGACCACCACGATGGAGAGGATGAGGGCGATGTTGGCGATGCAGCTGCCCACGACGTTGCCGTACGCCACGCCCCCGCTGCCCATCACCGCCGCCATGGCAGAGGTGGCGAACTCGGGCACCGTGGTGGCGAAGCTGACGAGCGTGAGGCCGATCACCGCCCTGGAAATACCCAGCCTCCTAGCGAGGGCGCAGGCGGAGTCCACGAACGCGTCGCCGCCGCCGACGATCCGGGCGAGGCCGACGGGCAGGGCTAGAAGCAGGAGGGGGGACATCGCCTCACCCCGCCACCCGTTTGAACAACAGGGGCGTCGCCACGGTGGTGACGAGGGTGGTCATAGTCATCATCGCGAAGACGTCCGCCGTCTCCACCCCAGCCTCCAGCCCCAGCAGGAGCACCGCCAGCTCCAGCGAACCCCTAGCGCACATCGCCA
>JACVJG010000509.1 GCA_015711875.1 Candidatus Solincola jinzensis
AGGACGCGGCGGAGGCTGCGAAGCTTATCTACCTGGCAGGGAAAAGCCACCTCGAGCTTTCCATATATGACCTCATGTTCCCTGGCGGGATGGATGAGGGTCTGGAAAAACTCGCCGCCCTTTTCACCGCCCGGACGCCGTCCTTCTACCACTATTCCCATTACCTGGTAGGCGAGATGGAAGGAAGGCTGGCGGGGTGCCTCTGCGGATACAACGAGGCCGAGGCGGGAGGCGGGTTGTTGCGGGAAGCACTGGCGGAGATCGGCATAGACCGCGCGGAAGGCAAGGCCATCAACGCCCGTATGCAGCCCTTCTACCGCGTCAACCCCGGCCATTACCATGACTCCTGGGTGGTGGAGCACGTCGCCGTCTTCCCGGAGTTCCGCCGCCGCGGTGTGGTCACGGCTCTCCTGGGCAGAATACTGCGCGAGGGACGCGAACGCGGTTACGCATGCGCAGAGCTTAACATGCTCATCGGCAACGAGCCGGCCCGGTGGGCATACGAAAAGGCTGGTTTCGTGGTGGTGGAGGAAAAAACCGACGACGAGTTCATGCGCATCTTCAACTGCCCGGGCATGCTGAGGATGTATCGTGAGCTTTAGAGGGGGACCATGACGCCGTGCAGACGGCTGGATGGACCTCGGACAAGGCGGTGAAAACCCGCCCATCGCCGGGATGTCCGGTAATCGCCGGGAAACGGGGGCCGGGGCCAAAGCTCGCTCCCGTGCAGCCCTTATGGCGGGCGCGTGCCGAGGATGCGGCTCGCAGCCCCCGCGCCTCGCTTAATGGAAGGAGCTTCTCGCTCTAAGGTTGGGCGGTCTTGAGCATACGGCTCGCGATGCAGCTCGCGTGTCGTGGAGCCACGACTTCCGGCAAGGAGGCCAAAATGAAGAGGCGTAAAGCGGTTGTTGTCCTGGCGGCCGTCTCCGCCCTGCTCCTTTTGCTGCCAGCTGCTCTGCTTGCCGGCTGCGGGAGCCCAAGAAGCGGGGAGAACGGCGCGCCCTCCGATGACCCCGAGGCCGCACGCGAGGAAGGTTTCTCGCGGGGGAAAGCGGAGGGATACGCGCAGGGCCTCGAGGACGGGAGGGCAGGAAAACACGACCCGCAGGTACCCGAGCCGCCAGGGAGCGATGAGGATTTCGCCCGGGGTTACACGGAAGGGTGGAGCAAGGGTTATGAGGAGGGGTATGACCTTGGCATGGAGGGGTCGGTTGCAGGAGAGAAGGAAGAGCTGGCCGAGGTGGAAGCGGCCATGGTCGCCTTCGTCAAACAGAACGCCGCTCCAGGCCTGGAGTTCAGGATAGAAGGCCTCGCCATAAACGGCGACGAGGCGGTGGGGAGGGCGGTCTGCACCAGCGAGAGACTTGAAAGCCCTTACGTGGTGATGAGAAAAGGCACCTCGGGATGGTACGGGGTGGATTTCGGCACCGGCATAGAGCCCCCCGCCTGGTACCCTCATTGAGCCGCCGGCAAGACAACGGGTGACGCCGGGAGCGGGAGAACGTTACCGCGGGGAGGGATGGCCTGCGGCTTGCGCGCCCGGCACGCGCTAGACGCCGAACGGAGCGGGATCGTGTCCCCGTCCACCGTAGGAGTCTTCCGGCCGCCAGCCGGCGTGGGGCGTAACCAAGATCAAAGGCAGGGGCGAGCATGGGGCAGCGGCAGGGCGCAAGCATATGCCCTGATAAGGGCTCTTCCCGCCGGCGTTGCTCCCCGCTGCGCGGCGACCTCTTCCGCCAGCCCCCTTAAACCGGCTCTTCCTCTGGCATTCACACGGGCAAGCGGTCACGCGAGCGAAGGGAAGGCGGTTTGCCTTGCCGGCGAAATCATGTTCGCGAAGCGTGGCGCCGATAAACAGTTAGGCGGCGCTGTCGCCACAACGAGGCGGGTCGCCTCCGTCCGCAGGCCACGGGAAGCGGGCTCCAAGCGTCCGCGTAGCGGCGCAGAAACGGCGGCGGGGCTGGTGCCGGAAGCCATGGCCGGGGCGGGACTTCGGCCATAGAGGTGGGGATGAGGTTGCTCGGCGGAAAGAAGCGAAGGGAGCGTGGCCGGCAACACGGCCACCCGGAAGCTGGGGCTTCTGGATGTGGGAACGACCCGTCCAGCAGGGAAGGTGGTATGGGAGGCGGGCCCTGCGTCGATAAGTACGCCCGTTCCCTGATCGAATACACCTTCGACCTCATACTTCTCCTCGACCGCGAAGGGAAGGTGGTCTACGCGAGCCCTTCCACGGAGCGCCTGCTCGGATACGACCCCGGAGTGGTGATCGGAAGCAGTGTCTTCGACTTCGTGCACCCCGAGGACGTTTCACGTGCGACGGAGTTCTACCGCCCGCGAGTGGACAGCCACGGCTTTTCGCCTTACCTCATCATCAGGGCTCGCCACCGGGATGGCTCCTGGCGCTGGTTCGAAGCGGTGGGAAACAACCTCCTGGAAGACCCCCAGGTCGGCGGCATCGTG
>JACVJG010000510.1 GCA_015711875.1 Candidatus Solincola jinzensis
GTAGACGGGCGCCCCGAGCTCCGCCTCGCTGGGAGCCTCCTTGGAGCCCTCGTAGGTCACCTTGCCTTCCTCGGTCTCGTAAGTGACCTTCCCGTCCTTCTCTTCCACCTCGACCTCGCCCTCGGGCGTCTTCAGCGTGGTCTTGCTCCCGCCGCAACCCGCGGAGATGATAAGGGTCGCCACCAGGACAAGGAGCGCCAAGACTACAAACGACTTCTTCAAAACCCTACCTCCTTTTCTCTCCAGAGCTGCTGGTATACGAACCAGCCGCATAATGACCTGCAATGCCTTGCCGACATACGCCACGTCTCCAGCATGAAGCAACCGACCTCAAATGTCCACCCCTCCCCGATCTCGATAAGCCTTGCATCATCCGCGAAAACATCACGGCATCCCCGCTGAGTCCGGTGCCCAAGCCGGGCCTTTTTCCTCGCTGCTCAACGGCGGCCTCACACCCCGCCCCCCGCCTCGCACGCCCGCACGAGATACGCCAGCTAAAAGGAAAAGGGGCCGAAAGCCCCGTTTTTCCTGGTGGAGCCGACGGGACTTGAACCCGTGACCTCTACCATGCCAAGGTAGCGCGCTCCCACTGCGCCACGGCCCCATCACCGCACTTAATGAAGTATAAGGACTGGCGAAAAACCCGTCAACGACCGGGTTTCAGCGCGAGGTGGCGGTCCGCTCCTCCTCGCCCTCCCATTCCACCAGGGGGGCGTCCTTCCACAGCCTCTCGATCTCGTAATATGCCCGCTCCTCGGCACGGAAGATGTGCACCACCACATCCACGTAATCCAGCAACACCCACCTGCGATGGCGCTCGCCCTCGCGCCTTGCCGGCTTGCGCCCCATGGCGGCGAGCCTTTCCTCCACCGCCTCGCGTATGCTTCCTACCTGCCGGTCAGTATTGCCGCTGCATATGACGAAATAGTCGGTGAGGACCATCACCTCCCGCATGTCCATCACCAGGATGTCCTCCGCCTTCTTGTCGGAGGCCGCCCTCGCCGCCGCGATCGCGAGCTCCCTGTTTTCCTCCGCCTTTATGCACCTCCTCCTCATGCCCCGGGACGCGCCCGCGCGAGCGCGCTCCCCCTAATCTAGCTTATCACACCTCGACCCCGTTTTTTCGCACAGAGATCAGACAGGCGAGAACTCATTCCTATCTCCTGATCTCTTGCTTTGACTCAGGAATAATCGAGTGGTCTCTCCTCTTTTTCCCTCCAAAACCGGCCTACGAAAGTATTACAGCAACCGCCGTCGCGAAGAGGCGGATTGAGCGCTTCCGACGCAGCGAGCGCGAAATCACCTTCGCAGCGCGTGCCGGGGGCGGGCAAGCGATGAACGATGCGAGCGGCAATCGCGTGCGCTCACCGTCCCGCCATGTCCCTGCCCGCGATAAGCACCACCTCCGGGCCGGGCCCGGCCTCGAACCTGACCTCCTTGACCGCCAGGAGCACCCCCAGGTAACGAGCGTAGGCTGCGACCCTCGCGGCGTCGCTACGGTAGATGATGACGCTCTCTTCATGGCTGAAATCGTTTACCTCCTCTCCCTCCACCGTGACCTTTGCGTTGCCGCCCGTTCCGGCCAGGGGCACCCCGAGGGAGGCCAGCCTCTCCCCCAATTTCTTCCCCAGGTCTGGCACGCCGCACCCGTTCAGCACCTCCACCCGCGGCACCGCCATCACCGTAAGGTCGTTCTCGCCCAATTCCATGAAGGCTTGGAACATGGATGCCAGGTAATCCCAGTCGCCGCGCCTGGAACCGGTGGAGGGCCTCATCTCCAGGCCTTCCGCATCCGGATCCGCTTCTCCCAACAGTACACCCTCTATCCCAACACCCACATCGGCTCGGTACTCCTGGAGGTAGAGGCGCGCGCGTTCCCCGCGCAGCGCGTACGCCTCTCGGCGGTCCAGCTCGTCCGTGCCCAGAAGCCACATCAACAGACGGTCGGCGTCCCTGACCTCCTGTCCCCGCGCCAGGAAGTTGGTCTCCCCGTTAAGCGGGTTCACCAGCACGGTGTCCTCCACCATGACCACGGGAGGGGGAGCCGTTTTCTGGCATATCCTCACCGCGTCCCAGAACTCCACCATCACCAGGTAATCCACTTCCTCTCCCGAGAGATTGCCGACCGTGCTGGAGAGCAGGTCTCCGCCCTGCTCCTCCCGCAACGCGCGGCGGAGATCGGTGGCCTGGCCGGCGGCGTTGAAGGCCACGGAATCCTCCGGGATGATATAGACCTCCCCCTGGCCAGAAGGAATAGAGTAAGTGAAAAGGGCGAGCCCCAGAACGGTACGCCCCTCTTCCCCCTTCGCCGTGTCCGTGTAAAGCGCCACCAGCGCCGTGACGTCGCCCTCCAAGCGACGCCCGTTCTGGGGATGGGTGAGAAAGAGATACTGGGGCTGAGCCATCTGCTCGCCCCCTTCTCCCCGGGAAGAAGACATTAACTCGCCCAGCTTCCCTCCCGCCACCCGGGCCAGGTTTATATAAGGTATGTCCAGAG
>JACVJG010000511.1 GCA_015711875.1 Candidatus Solincola jinzensis
GCGACGAGTACCCCCTGGCGGTCAAGAACCTCACCGCGGCCCTGCAGGCGGCGCGCGAGAAGGGGCTGCTGGGCGAGAACATCCTGGGTAGCGGCTTTTCCTTCGACATCAAGATAAGCCGCGGAGGCGGCGCTTTCGTGTGCGGCGAGTCCTCGGCCCTCATGCGCTCGGTGGAGGGCAACGTGGGCGAGCCGCGCGCCAAGTACATACGCTCCGTGGAGAGGGGACTCTACGACAAGCCCACCGTGCTCAACAACGTCGAGACCTGGGCCAACGTGCCGGAGATCATCCTCAAGGGCGCGGATTGGTACGCGAGCATGGGCACCGAGGGCTCCAAGGGCACCAAGGTCTTCTCGCTGGTGGGCAAGGTGAACAACACCGGCCTGGTGGAGGTGCCCATGGGCGTCTCCATACGCGAGCTGGTGGAGAACATCGGGGGCGGCGTCCTGGGGGGCAAGAGGTTCAAGGCCGTCCAGACCGGAGGTCCCTCCGGCGGCTGTATCCCCGAGCGGATGGCGGACCTGCCCATCGATTTCGACAGCCTCACCGAGGCGGGATCGATGATGGGTTCGGGCGGTATCATCGTCATGGACGAGGACACCTGCATGGTGGACGTGGCCAGGTACTTCACCGGCTTCCTGGTGGAGGAATCATGCGGCAAATGCACTCCATGCCGGGACGGCCTGCCGCGCATGCTCGACCTGCTCACGGAGATCACCGAGGGCCGCGGCGGCGAGGAACATGTGGCCATGCTGGAGGAGCTTTGCGACCTGCTGACCTGGGGGGCGCTGTGCGGCCTGGGGACCTCGGCCGCCAACCCGGTTCTCTCCACCATCAAGTACTTCCGCGACGAATACGACGCCCACATCAGGGACAAGAGATGCCCTGCCGGGGTATGCAAGGCGCTCATCACCTATTCCATAGACCCGGAGGCGTGCACCGGGTGCCGCCTGTGCGCCAAGAACTGTCCGCAGGAATGCATCAGCGGCGAGCGTAAGAAACCACATGAAATCGACGCTTCAAAATGCATCAAGTGCGGCGTCTGCAAGGACGTCTGCGCCTTCGACGCGGTGAGGATCTCGTAGCATGGAAAAGATAAGCGTTGTCATCGACGGACGGACCTTCGAGGCCGAGAAAGACCGCTGCGTGCTGGAGGTGGCGCGCGAGAACGGCATCCATATCCCCTCCCTGTGCTACAACAGCGAGGTGACGACGAGCGGCGGCTCCTGCCGCGTCTGCCTGGTGGAGGCGCACCAGGGCGGAAGGATGAGGCTGGTCACCGCCTGCAACTACCCAGTACGCAAGGGCCTGGAGGTGAAGACGGACACCCCCCTGGTGCACAGGATCCGCAGGGGGGTGCTGGAGCTGCTCATGGCGCGGGTGCCGGACTCGGAGGTGATCCGGGAGATGGCCGCCGCCGAGGGGCTCTCCGAGCCGCGCTTCCGCAAGGACGAAGGGGAGAACGAGCGCTACAAGTGCATCGCCTGCGCGCTTTGCACCAACGTCTGCGCCGAGGTGGTGGGCGTCCACGCCATCGCCATGACCGAGCGCGGGGCGGACAAGAAACCCGCCACACCCTTCCATAAGCCGTCGGACGTGTGCATCGGCTGCGCAGCCTGCGCCTACGCCTGCCCCACCGGGGCCATCACCCTGAGGGAGAAGGACGGTGTGCGCCGCATCTGGGGCAGGGATTTCGAGATGGTAAGGTGCAGCGTATGCGGCATCCCCTACATCCCCGTGGCCCAGGTGGACTGGATCGTCAAGAAGACGGGCAAGGACAGGTCATTCTTCGACAAGTGCCCCGACCACCGGTGACCTCAGGGAAGACGCAGCAGGATCAGGGTCGCATCTGGGATATTTTCCCTTGATCTTCTCGGTGGGGAAAGCTCCTTTCCCGGCGATGCTGAACCAGGACGCGATCCCGGTTCACAAGGCGACTTTGTGCATCACCGGTTTAACTTCCAGTCTCAGGTCGCCTTCGGGCGAGCACTCCCAGTCGACGGTGGAATCGGTCCATAAGGCGGCGTCGAATATGCCCTGCATCATGCCCACGATCATGAGGGGCAGCACCGCGTTCTCCATGCGCATGCGCACGCCGGTCCTCTTGATCTCGAGCTCTTTCAGGTTGCCGAGGCCCCGCAGGGCCAGGCCGGCGCGGAATTCCTCCACGTTGGGATAGTCGCTCATGGCATAAAAGCCTTTCAAGGTGAAGCGGCGTTGGGCTTCCACCACCACCCTGGGAATGGTATCGCCGAGTTCATATACCAATTCCTGGAATATAGGGTCGATCTGGGTAGGGCCCATTACCGCCATCCTCCGCTTGGTGGTCCGGTTCACGATGATCCCCCGCTCCAGATACCATCGGTTTTCGGAGAGGGCCTTGGGCGCGCCGCAGGTCTTGCATCTTTCCAACTCGATGTCGCCTTGGCTGCGGGCATACCGCTTCAGTCTCAGCCTTCCTTTCAGGGCCTCGGGATGCGGTGAGGGGAACG
>JACVJG010000512.1 GCA_015711875.1 Candidatus Solincola jinzensis
CGCGCCCAGGAAAACGGGCGAGCCCTCGCCGTCCTTTGTGACCTCGGTCACGGAGATACCCAGCTCGCGCGCGAGGATGGCGGCCACGCGGTTATGGCAGAAGCCGCCCTGGCAACGCCCCATACCTGTGCGGGTGCGTCGCTTCACCGCGTCCATATTGGTGGCCGGGATGATGGAGTGGATGGCGTTGACCACCTCCATCTCCGTCACCGTCTCACAGCGACAGATGATGTTGCCCCAACGCGGATCCTCGCGGATGAGGCGGTTGCGTTCCCGGTTGGAGAGCTCGGAGAACTTGGGGGGAGCGGGGCGCACGGGGTCGAAATCCGGCCGCGGCTCGCGCGGCAGCCCCAGGTCATGCAGGATGCCCAGCACCATCTCGGCGATGGCCGGCGCCGAGGCCAGCCCGGGTGACTGGATGCCAGCCACGTTCACGAACCCCAGCACCGTCTCCGAGGCCCCGATGACGAAGTCCTCCTCCAGGGTGGGGGCGCGCACGCCGCTGAAGGCGGAGATGAGGGCATCTCTGGGAAAATCAGGTAAGAGATAATGGAAGCGCTCGAATATCTCCTCGATCTCCTCGGCGGAGATGGAGGTATCGTACTTGTCCTCGACCTCGATGGCGGTGGGCCCCAGCTGCAGGTTGCCCTCAGCGGTAGGCATGGCGCCGCCGCCTTTGCTCTGGGTGGCCCTCTGCCCCGGCAGCCGGAACTCCGCCACGCTGGATCTCACGTATTCCGCCGTCACCTGGCGGTCGAAGAGCAGGGTGGCGCCCTTGCGGGGATGGATGACGAAGCCCCCCGCCCCGGCCATGTCCGCCACCTCGTCGGCGAAGACCCCGGCGGCGTTGACCACTATGGGGGTCTCGATCTCACCACGGCTGGTGATTACCGCCTTTACCGCCCCGTCCTCCACGCGGAAGCCGGTGACCTCGGTGTCGAGGAAGACCCTGGCGCCGTTGATCACCGCGTGCTCCGCCAGGGCGATGGTCAATTTGTAGGGGCTGATGAGCCCGTAGGTAGGGTCGAACACCCCCGCCACCGCCTCGCGGGTGACGTTGGGCTCCATGTGGAAGACCTCGTCGCGGGAGAGGATGCGCAGGCCTTTTATCCCCGCGTGCTCGCCGTAGGCCACGATGCCCTCGGGGATTTTCCTCGTGAGCAGCTCCATGCGCTCCTCCTCGGGCATGCCGCCATCCCGGGGGATGGTGCGCTGGGTGATGACGATGAGCAGCCCCTGGCGTTTTAGCTCCACCCCCAGGCCGCGCACGAACTCATCGTACATCTGGTTGCCGCGCACGTTGAGCTTCTGTTTGAGGGTGCCGGCGTCCTCCCCGATGCCCGAGTGCACCTCGGCGTTGTTGGCCTTGGAGGTCCCGCAGGCGACGTCGCTCTCTTTCTCTATGACCACCACGTCGGGGGTGTATCTGGTGGCCTCGCGCGCGATGGAGCAGCCGATCACCCCGCCGCCCACCACCACCAGCCCGGCGCGTGCAGGTAGAGGCTGCCCTTTCGGGTACGACATGAAGTGGTCCTTCTTCTCGATCGCTCGTTTCTCAGTCCATACCATTCTACCCCAAGCGGGGCGGAGGGACATGTCCTTTTAAAAAGCCTTGCGTTGGTAGCCGTGAGGAGCTGCGGGGCGTCGAGGGATCGCGTGCCATAAGAGAATCGATGACGGAGACGTCAAGGATGACCGATATGGCAAAAGGGGGCTATTCCGCCAGGGAAGAAGATGATGTCCCGACAGGACGGGTGGGAACGATAGACCAGGCTGCGGGCGCAAAAGGGAGCCGAAAAGCCTGTGGTGCGGTCGATCCACAACCCCTCCGACCACATATGGCCACAGATAGATAGTTTTCTGCCGAGACCGTGGATCGACAAGCTCACGGAGACGGTTGACCTGCGACATGTCGCCGTTTTCCCCGAAACCCTATATTTAGATCATGAAAGAGAGTAAACTGACGCCGGAAGAGGAATGGGTGATCGTTCACAAAGGCACCGAGCCGCCTTTCACGGGAGAATACACCGACCTCTTCGAGCCCGGCACATACGTATGCCGGCGTTGCGGCGCGCCCCTCTACCGCTCCGAGGACAAATTCCACTCCGGGTGCGGGTGGCCTAGCTTCGACGACGAGATCCCGGGGGCGGTGAAGAGGCAACCCGACGCCGACGGCAGGCGCACGGAGATAGTCTGCGCCGCCTGCGGTGGTCATCTCGGGCATGTCTTCGAAGGAGAGGGCTTCACACCCAAGAACACGCGGCACTGCGTGAACTCCATATCCATGAGGTTCATCCCCGATGGAAAGTGAGAGGTACGAGACCATCGTGCTGGGCGGAGGCTGCTTCTGGTGCACGGAGGCCTTTTTCCGCACCGTCGCTGGCGTGGTGACGGTTACGCCCGGATACGCCGGCGGATTCGTCTCCAACCCCACCTACCGCGAGGTATGCGACGGGGCCACGGGGCACGCCG
>JACVJG010000513.1 GCA_015711875.1 Candidatus Solincola jinzensis
GTATCTCCTGGGTGCCGTCGCCGTCGATGTCCGCCACGGTGGGTGAGGCGTGCTTGAACATGCTCCCCACGTCCAGAGCCCATACCTGGGTCCACCCCGGCGGGTTGGCCGATGCCCGCCCGGAAGTGTCGTGGAAGAGGAGCAAAGGGGGCGATAGCCATGCTATGGCTAAAAATGCCGACATTAAGAACACGACCAGGATTGGGGAAAGGAACCCGGCGGCCCTCCCTGTCCTCATCTTCTCTCGCCTCCTCCTTATTCGCATCCCGTTATCGGACGAGCCGCTGAACGGCGCTATCGACGGCCCGACGCGAAGGTATGGCCTCGGAATCCGCGCCCTTTTCGGAACTGATGCGCCGCCCGGCCTTCACTCGCCTTCATTCCGCCTACGCCATATAGGGCGCTCACGCCGTATCGGGCGCCTTGGCCCTTTGCGGTGAGCCGGCGGTTTCAGGCGAACTTTATCCTGTCTCCGCGGCACTTCCTGCTTTTCTCGCGGGCGCGGGAGCACCGGCAAGCCTTCGAGATAGATTTCGTCCCCTTCAACGGGCGACTTGAGCAAGGGTCGCCGGCTGGCGGGTTTCCTTTCGCGGGTTTCAAAGAACAATGCATGCCGTGAACGAGCATGGACTTCACGCTTATTCTTGCCTTGCCGTGGGGTGCCGGGGCCGTCCCTTGCCCCCGTCGGGGGAAAGAGGACCAGCCGGTAGGAGGGCGCATGAGGCCGGAGCGGCGCTAACAAAGGCCAACTCAGTTCCTTCGCGGGGAGGTTATAGGAGGATCAAGGACGAGAGCGTTCAAGGGCCCTCCTTCACTCGTACATGTCATAATGGATGATATATTACGGTGTCGGTTTTCGTGCTTTAAAGATTGATCGAATGGGTGGTCACTACAAGGATGAGATCCGCTCCGACGCCGTTCTTACGGAGAGGAGGACAGGCATGACCGCCGGGGATGTGGAGGTGAGTTACGTCATCCCCAGTTACCGGGGCTGTGACATCCTCCCCGCCTGCTTGCGCTCCGTGCTGTCTCAGACCTCCAAGGCCTCGCGGGAGGTCATCGTAGTGGACGATTCCTCTTGCGACGGGAGCGTGGAGTTGATACGCGACGCCTTCCCCGGAGTGGAGGTAATCGTCAACCGGCGCAACCTGGGTCCCGCTGGAGCCAAGAACGTAGGTGCAGCGAGGGCCAGAGGGCGCTTCATCGCTTTCCTGGACAACGACGTTGAGCTATTTCCCGACTGGGAGGAGGTCATGCTGGACCGCTTCTCCCGGGAGGGCGGTGACCTGGCTGCCTGCGCTTCGCGTCTGCTCTCACCGGAGGATCCGGCTAGGCTGAATAGTGCGGGGGGAATGATAAACCTCCTGGGCCATGCCTGGGATCGGGGACTCCGGGAGGAAGGGGCGGGCGTCTACTCTCGTCCCTTGCCGGTCATCTATGCCTGCACCGCGGCCATGATGGTGCGCGGAGAGGCACTGCGGAAGGTCGGCGGTTTTGACGAGAGACTCCGTTACGCTTACGAGGACGCCGACCTCGGTTGGCGCCTGAACATCTACGGATACCGGGTCGTCTACGAGCCGCGCGCCGCCGCCTGGCACCGGCTGAACACCACCCTGGGCAGGGGAAGGCCCTTCAACAAATACCATTATGAGCGCGGCAGGTTGCGTTCGTGGATCAAGAACCTGGAGGGCGGCACCCTCGCCTGGCTTTACCGGGAGTACCTTTACTGGTTCCTGGCCCAGGTGGGCCGAGAGGGCAGGGAGGCTCTTTCACTGCGTGAAAGGTGGGCCATGAGAGGGCGTATGGCGCAGGCCGTGGCCTGGAACCTACTCTTTTTGCCCGACACCTTGCGGCGGAGGGGTGAGGTGGCTGCCGGAAGGAGGTGTTCGGACCGGGAGTTGATTCGGATGGGGCTACTGTATCCCCAGGTGGGCAACCCTCCCAACCACGGTTCCCGAAAAGGGAAGGACGGGCGTCTTTTCTCTCCCGTTCGGGATTCCCATCCACGCAGGGTGGAGATGGGCCGGAAGGGCGAGGAGGGCCTGGTCGAGGGATGGTTCGAGAGGGAGAAGGACGGCAACGGTCTGGTCTACCGCTGGACGGGAGAGAGAGCCCGTGCCCTGCTGAGGGCCAGGGGCGCCGGGGGGAGGGAGCTGCTGATCCGTACCCGCATGGGTCACCCCGAAGGAGGTTCCCGGGCGGTCGTCCGGGTGGACGGATGCGAGGTGGGGATAATAGAGGTGCCCAATCGCGTGAGCCTGCATCGCCTCCCCCTGCCCCGGGCCGAGGAGGGGGTGGCGAGGGAGGTGGAGATAGAGACCCTGAACCCCTTCCGTCCCCGCGAGGTACTGGGGGTGGAGGACCTGCGCAATCTGGGCATCGCCGTGATCTCCCTCGAGTTGCGGGGTCGAGGCCTGAAAACGGACAGGTTCCTGTGAGCGGGCCTTTGGGCGCAAGACCCT
>JACVJG010000514.1 GCA_015711875.1 Candidatus Solincola jinzensis
GGGTGAGCACGTGCAGCGTCCCGTCGTCCGCCAGGTACTGCCCGGTGATGGTGCGGGCGAGACCCTGGCGGACGTATTCCACCAGCATCCCGGTGTCCTTGGTAACCTTGGCGCGGTCCCCGAGGATCTCCAGGATGGTCACCATGTCCCGGGTGGGCACCCCCTCCGCCAGCAGCCCCTGCAGCACGCGCTGCAGCTCGCCCACGCTTATGAGGTTGGGGATGGCCTCCTCCACCGTCACCGGGCTGCTCTCCTTCACCATGTCCACCAGCGTCTGGGTGTCCTGGCGGCTCAGTATATCCGCGGCGTGGCGCCTGATGGTCTCGGTTAGATGGGTGAGCAGCACCGAGCCGGGGTCCACCACCGTGTACCCCGCGGCCTTGGCGCGCTCCACCGCCTCCTCCTCGATCCACAGGGCGGGGAGGCCGAAAGCGGGCTCGGTTGTGGGCGTCCCCGGCACCATGTCCTCGCTCAAGCCCGACTCCAGGGCCAGGTAACCGTGGAGATGCAGTTCCCCTCCCGCCACCTCCACGCCCCGTATGAGGATGCGATAACGCTCCGGGGGCAAGGTGATGTTGTCGCGCAGGCGGATAGGGGGCACGATTATCCCCAACTCGCTGGCGATGTGCTTGCGCACCAGCACTACCCTCTCCATGAAATCGCTTCCCGCATTGGGGTCCACCAGGGGCACCAGGTCATACCCCAGCTCCAGGGCCATGGGGTCGACGCGTATGAGCCCGGCCAGCTCCTCCTCAGGCGTGGGCATGGGGGGCGGAAGCGGCGCCTCCTCAGCCTGCGCCTCCTTGTCGAGCTCCCTCTTCATGGCCACCGAAACGGCGTAAAGCGAGCCCGCGAAGACCAGGAGGGGGATCTTGGGGAGGCCCGGCAGGATCGCCAGCGCACCGGTGATGATCGCACCAAGCTGCAGGGCGCGCGGCTGTCTCAGCAACTGCAGGGAGAGGTCTGAGCCGAGGTTGGCGTCGGAAGCGGCGCGGGTCACGATGACCCCGGTGGCCGTTGACACCAGGAGGGCGGGGATCTGGATGACCAGGCCGGCGCCGATGGTGAGCAGGGAGTAGGTCTGCACCGCCGTCCCCAGGTCCATCCCCATCTGGAAGGCGCCCACCGCCAGCCCTCCCAGCAGGTTTATGAACACCACCACTATGGCCGCTATGGCGTCCCCCTTCACGAATTTGCTGGCCCCGTCCATGGCGCCGTAGAAATCCGCCTCCTTCCCTACCTCCTGCCGGCGTCTCCTGGCCTCGTCCTCGCTGATGAGACCGGCGTTGAGGTCGGCATCGATGCTCATCTGCTTCCCGGGCATGGCGTCCAGGGTGAAGCGCGCCGCCACCTCCGCCACGCGGTTGGCGCCGCTGGTTATCACCACGAACTGCACCACCACGATGATGAAGAACACCACCAGCCCCACCACGATGTTGCCTCCGATGACGAAGTGCCCGAAGGAGTTGACCATGGACCCCGCGAAGCCTCGCACCAGTATGAGTCGCGTGAGGGCGATGTTTATGGCCAGGCGGAAAAGGGTGGCTATGAGCAGGAGGGTGGGAAAGACGGAGAAATGCAGCGGCTCCTGGGTGTACATGGTGACCAGCATAACCACCATTGAGAGGCAGAAGTTGAACACCACCAGCAGGTCGAGGATGAAGGGGGAAAGGGGGACGATGATCATGACGATGATCATCACCACGATCCCCGCCATGAGGAAATCACTGTACCGCCCCAGCTTCTCCTTCAAGGCCTTTTGCCCTCCTGTCCCGCCTCTCTCAGGCTATGCGTTCCGCCACCCTGCGGTCCACGCTCATAACGTAAGCCAGCACCTCCGCCACGGCGCGATAGAGCTGCGGGGGTATCTCTTCCTCCAGGTCCACCATGCGGTAGAGGCTGCGTGCCAGCTCCGGCTCCTCCACCATGGGGATGCCCAGCCTCTCCGCCTCCTCGCGTATGCGGCGGGCCATGAAGTCGACCCCCTTGGCGATGACCCTGGGAGCGCGCATGCCGCGCTTGTAGAGCAGCGCCACCGCGAAGTGCGTGGGGTTGGTCACCACCAGGGTGGCCTCGGGAAGCCTCTGCATCATGCGCTGGCGCGCCAGCTGCCGCATGCGCTGCCGCAAGGCGGCGCGCAGATGGGGGTCGCCCTCCGTCTGCTTGAACTCCTCCTTAATCTCCTGCTTGGTCATGCGTATGTTCCGCTCGAACTCCCAGCGCTGGTAGGCGTAATCCATGCCCCCCAGGAAGACCATCACCAGGGCCACCTTCAGGCAAGTGGAGAAAAGAAGGCCCATGAAGGCGGCCAGCAGCTCCCCTGCTCCCGCTCCGGTCATCGCGTGCAGCCGTACATATCCGTCCTTGACCGTGAAATAAGCCACCGCCCCCACCAGGGCCACTTTGAGCAGGTTTTTCCCCAGCTCCACCAGGGAGCGCG
>JACVJG010000515.1 GCA_015711875.1 Candidatus Solincola jinzensis
GCCGTCCGCTTGCAGCGTGAAAAGGGTTCCGTCCTTGCCGATAGGGGGTGGGGTCATGCCGTTGGAGCGACGGTCCGGGAGCCAGGGTCTGCCCGAATCGTAACGCCACCTCTCCGTCCCGTCAGGATTGATACAGAACATCTTTCCGGCCGTCGTGGCCGCGTAGAGCAGTCCGTCTTTGCCGATAGAAGGGCTGTAGACGGAGGGACAGAGATCGGCCCCTTCACCGGCGTTGAACTCCCACAGCAGCTTTCCCGCGGGACTTATGGCCAGCACTCTGAAGTTCGAGGTCCCGGCGTATAGGGTGCCGTCCTTGCCGATGCTGGGGGTGTGGATGTTGAAATAGCTCAATCCCTTGAAGGGACATGAGAAGCTCCACTTCAGCTCTCCCGCGGGGGAGAAGGCGTAGAGCTTCCCCAGGGTCTGTATGGCATAATTTGGAATGGGCTGTCCCGAAGAGGTGATCCCCGGATAGGGGAAAGAGCCCGTATATATGGTGCCGTCCTCCGCGATGGAGGCGTAGTCCAGGGTGTTGGCCCAATCGGTCAGTCCACCATACGATGGAAGGTCCCCCTCGGGCCTGGCCTCCCAGAGCAGTATGCCCTGCTTGTCGAAGGCATAGAGGACGAGGGGTGAGGCCCCGCAATACAGCGCGTCCCTGCCGATGGTGGGCGTGCGGATGTTCCCCGGCACGGTCGTCTCCCATTTGAGCTCTCCCTCTGCGGTGAGGGCTACCAGCCTTCCGCTGGTGTTGCCAGCGTAGACCGTGCCGTCGAGGTCGACCGCGGGGTCGTCCACCGTGCCCCCGACCTCGCGGGACCATTTGAGCGAGCCTTCGGCGGTCAGGGCGACTACCTTTTCTCCCACGCCGGCATATATGGTGCCGTCTTCCGCGACGCAACAAGTGGTCGCCCGCTCTCCCCCCGTGGGGTATTCCCAACTGACGGCACCGCTATCTGGACTTACGCTCACTATCTTGTCGTTCAACCCGCACACAACGTCGCCTTCCTTGCCCAGAACCGCCCAGGCCCAGCTTTCGCTTCCCGTGTCGCTGGTCCACTTCACGTTCACGCTCGAGGGACCGTTCGCGGGGCTGCGCCCGGTATGATACGGGTCGCGATAGAGGAAAGGCCAGGTAGGCCTGGACGCTTTTTCCCTCCCGTTTTCGCTATAGCTCCCGTCAGTTTCGCTCGGGTTTTTTCCGCCACATCCCGCGCTCATGACGGTGAGGGCCAGAAAAAGACATAATTGAGCTATGCCTATAGCGGCAAACACCTCTTTCGCAATGCTGGCCTTCTTGCCTCTGGACGCTATACCCATACGGACCCCCGTGCTCTGTCGAACGCTCTAACCGATATCTCGGCAACGATAGCCAGGGCGTTTAGCCGTGAGATGGATGGCTGGCGCGCACATGGGAAGAAAACGGTATTGGTGGTCAAGCAGAGGTCCGGCACATCGTGAACACCACTTGTCTGGCGGGCCTGGCCCTGGCGGCGGACGAGATCTCCTATGCCGCCAGCGAGTACAGCGTGGAGCTCAACCCGTTCTCTGCGTGCGGAGGGCGCGAACCACAGGGGTTAAAGCCAGCGTGGCCTTCCCCGGGTGCGTCAGCACCCCCTTTAACGAGGGTTGAGAGCTAACCGGTCCGGACCGAGATAAGGTAACCAGACTCGCACCTGAGGGCATGCCTCAGAGCAAGCGCTTCCTTGCCACCCTGCGCGGCGCGAGGGGCGGTCAGGCGATGATCGCCATCACCTCTCTGGCCAAGGCCTTGTGGATCATGCAGCGCAGCGGCTCGGCCCGGGTCCGACGCGCTAGCTCATCAGCCAGAGTCTTGCCACGCCGATACGCGAGGCTAAGGCCGGCTGAGCCCAGGGCCGAGCCCCTTGTTCACCTCATCCTTATTCCACTGGACGTTCTCGGGGAGCTTCTTGGTGAGGATGTCCGCCGCTTCCTCAACCATCTCCTCCAGCACCTGGGCCGCGGGCTTGATCTCCTTTACGATGCCCGCGAAGCCTCCGATGTACTCTATTCCACCTGGACGTTCTCGGGGAGCTTCTTGGTGAGGATGTCCGCCGCTTCCTCAACCATCTCCTCCAGCACCTGGGCCGCGGGCTTGATCTCCTTTACGATGCCCGCGACCTGACCCGCGAAGCCTCCGATGTACTCGTCGCGGTTGTCCTTGATGAAGGCGGCCAGCAACGCCGAGGCGATGAGCATCTGCAGGGGGAAGGGCAGGGGCTGCAGGCCCGACTCGTCCCAGAGGTCCATAAAGCGGCTCTTGATGGAGCGCAGGGTCTTGCCGGTGAACATGGTGCTCACCCGGGTGTCCTCGTCGCTGGCCTCCACGATATGCCGCTTGATGACCCCGGGCGCGCCACCCTCGTCCGTGGCCAGGAAACGCGTTCCCACCCAGACGCCAACGCATCCCATA
>JACVJG010000516.1 GCA_015711875.1 Candidatus Solincola jinzensis
CTGGCCTGAGCCCGGTCTTCCTGCGCGAGCCGGACGAGGAGGAGGTGGAAACGGCCCTGCGTGCCTACTGCCTGGAGCCTCCCTACCTCGCTTATATCGGCAACCTGCATCCCCGCAAGAACCTGGCCACCCTGGTGGAGGCCTTCGCTCGTTTGCGCGCCAGGGGCCTTGAACACCGCCTGGCGGTTATCGGGGGCGGGGGGCTGGGCAGACTCAACAACAGCGAGTACCGCAAGCTGACGCAGCGGGTGAGAGACCTGGGCCTGGATGAGGCGGTGGTCTTCACGGGCTACGTGCCCGACGAGCGCCTGGTCTCCCTGTTGCGGAAGGCGGACATGCTGGTGTTCCCCTCCATCTACGAGGGCTTCGGGCTCCCGCCCCTCGAGGCCATGGCCTGCGGCGTGCCCGTGATCACCTCGCGGCGCTCCTCGCTCCCCGAGGTGGTGGGAGACGCCGCGTTGTTGCTGGATGATCCCCTTAACGCGGAGGAGATCGCCGGCAGCGTCGAGAGGCTGCTCTCAGACGGCGAGTTGCGTTCCCGCCTGGTGCAGGAGGGGCGCAGGAGAGCGGCCGCTTTCACCTGGGAGAGGGCCGCGAAGGAAGTGGCGGCCATATATTCAGAGGTGGTGGAGGCGGCTTGAGCGCGGGTCGGGTCTCACTCGTGGCCACGGTGCTGGACGAGGCCGGCAACCTCGGAGAGTGGTGGGCGAGCGTGCAAGGGCAGACCCTCGCTCCCGACGAGGTGGTGGTGGTGGATGGCGGCTCGCGCGACGGCACGGCGGAGCTGTTGCGGGACGTGGCCTCGAAAGCCCCTTTCCCGGTGCGCGTGGAGGTGCGCGAGGGTTGGAACATCGCCCGGGGCAGAAACGAGGCCGTTCGGCTTGCGACCCATGATATCATCGCCGTTACCGACGCCGGCTGCGTGCTGGCACCTGACTGGCTGGAGAGGATAACCGCTCCCCTGCGTGGAGAAGAAGAAGTGGACCTGGTGGCGGGCTTCTATCAGCCGCTCACGCGCAACTGGTTTGAGGAGGCGGCGGCCTGCGCCACCCTGCCTTTGCCCTGGGAGGTGCGGGAAGGCCGCTTCATGCCCTCGTCGCGCTCCCTGGCCTTCCGCCGGCGCGTCTGGGAGGAGACGGGAGGGTATCCGGAGTGGCTGGAGATCGGCGAGGACATGTACTTCAATCACGCCTGGAAAAAGGCGGGCATCAAACACAGGTTGGAGAAAGGGGCCCTGGTATACTGGCACATGCGCGAAACCCCGCGCGCCCTGCTGCGACAGTATTTCCGCTATGCCAGGGGAGACGGGGAGGCGGGCATGTATCCGCAGCGCCACGCCCTGCGCTTCGCGACCTACGGTTGGCTCCTTTTCGCGACGCTGAGCGAGAGGGGCAGGCGATTTCTTCCCGCCACCGCCGTCGCGGCCGCCCTTTACGCGGGCAGGCGATGGTTGCGCATCCCCTTCTACATGCAGGGACGGCCGGCGAGGGAGAAAGCGGCCGCCGTGCCCGCCGTGGCCCTGCTCATGCTGGGGATAGACGCCGCCAAGATGGCGGGTTACGTGGCCGGCCTGGCGCGGCGTTTCCGCATCGCCGGGCAGGGCGCGCGCGGGGAGAATGGGGATTTCCCCCATGTCCCTATATTAAGGGGATGAGCGGGGAAAACCGCGGTTTTATCTCGTCATGGAGAGGTACGAGGTGAGGTTATGCGCAGAGTCTCCCTGGTGATAGTGAACTACAACACGGAGGCGGACCTCCGCGCATGCCTCTCCTCCGCGCGCCATTATCTGCCGGAGGCGGAGGTTGTGGTGGTGGATAACGGCTCCCGTGACGGCAGCGTGGAGATGGCGAGAAACGAGTTCCCCTGGGCGCGCCTGGTGGAAAACCCCGGCAATCCGGGTTACGCCTCCGCCTGCAACCGTGGTTTGCAGGCGGCCACCAGGCCCTACGTTTTCATCCTCAACAGCGACGTGGTGTTTACCTCCGGAGACCTGGGAGTGGTTGTGGATTACCTGGAGGGGCACCCCGAGGTAGGGGCGCTCGGCCCCCTGGTGCTCAACACCGACGGCAGCGCCCAGATGTCCTGCCGGCGCTTTCCGGGCATGCTGGAGAACGCCGTGCACGGCCTGCTGGGAGAGATCTGGCCCGACAACCCGTTTACCAGGTACTACCAAATGAAGGACCTGAGCCGGGATGAGCCCTGCGAGGTGGACTGGGTGTCGGGGGCGGCCATGCTGCTACGCCGGGAAGCGGCCGAGAGGATCGGCGGTTTCGACGAGTCGTATTTCATGTACGTGGAGGACGTGGATATCTGCTGGCGCCTGC
Source organism: Candidatus Solincola jinzensis (assembly GCA_015711875.1). The sequence goes on from JACVJG010000516.1 coordinate 2,325, forward strand.
GCGAGGCCGGTTACCGCGTGGTCTTCCACCCCGGCTTCCAGCTCGTGCACCACATCGGCAGGGCCAGCTCCCAGCAGTCCACGCGCATGCTCTACCACCACCA
>JACVJG010000517.1 GCA_015711875.1 Candidatus Solincola jinzensis
TCAGGACCGACCACAACGACGTCATCTACAAGACGGAAGAGGCCAAGTTCCGCGCCGTGGTGGAGGACATCGCCGCGTGTTATGAGCGGGGACAGCCGGTGCTGGTGGGCACCATATCCATAGAGAAGTCTGAGCGCCTCTCCGCCATGCTCAAGAAGCGAGGCATCCCCCACCAGGTCCTGAACGCCAAGCACCACGCGCGCGAGGCGGAGATCGTGGCCCAGGCGGGGCGGCTGGGTGCGGTGACCATCGCCACCAACATGGCGGGGCGAGGCACGGACATCATGCTGGGGGGAAACCCCGAGATGCTGGCGCGGCGCAAGCTGGCGGGCAAGGCCGAGGTGAGCGAGGAGGAGTACCGCGCCGTGCTCGAGGAGACGCGCAGGGAGTGCGAGGAGGAGAAGAAGAAGGTCATCGAGCTCGGCGGCCTCTACGTGCTGGGCACCGAGCGCCACGAGGCGAGACGCATCGACAACCAGCTGCGGGGGCGCTCCGGGCGCCAGGGAGACCCCGGGATGTCGCGCTTCTACCTCTCCCTGGAAGACGACCTCATGCGCATCTTCGCCTCCAGCACCGTCGCCTCCCTCATGGACCGGCTGAGGCTGCCGGAGGACCACCCCATAGAGAACAAGATGGTGACCCGGGCTATCGAGACGGCCCAGAAGAACGTGGAGGCCAACAACTTCGAGGTGCGTAAGAACCTGCTCAAATACGACGACGTAATGAACACCCAGCGTGAGGTGATCTACGGCGAGAGGGACCGCATCCTCGAGGGCGAGGACCTTCACTCCCGGGTGGAGGAGATGGTGCCGGAGGTCATCGAGGCGGCGCTGGAGCGCTACCTCGACCGCGACGAGTATCCGGAGAACTGGGACCTCGAAGGGCTCTTTCGCCATCTCAAGACCCTTTACCCCGTCACCTTCGGCCCCGAGGACATCGACCTCAAGGCCCTGACCTTCGAGGGTCTGCGGGACGCGCTGGTGGAGGATGCCATGGAGGTCTACCGGGCGCGGGAGGAGGAATTCGCCGCCGAGGGACGAGACATACGCGATATTGAGCGCCTGGTGATGCTGCGGGTGATCGACAACCGCTGGCGGGATCACCTCTACGATATGGACCACCTGCGCGACAGCGTGGGGCTGCGCTCCTTCGCGGGGCGGGATCCGCTGGTGGAATACCAGAACGAGGCCTTCGCGTCCTTTCAGGAGCTCATCGCGGGCATACAGGAGGAGTTCCTGCGCTATATGTTCCATATTCAAGTGGTGAAGGCGGAGGAACGTCCCTCCCTGCGGGTGGTGGAGGGAAGCGGCAAAGAGGGTGGAAAGGGGAAGCCGCAGGCGGCGCGCGCGCAGAAAGTGGGCCGTAACGCCCCCTGCCCGTGCGGGAGCGGGAAGAAGTACAAGTTCTGCTGCGGTTCCTGACGCTTTGGCCGGGAAGCGACAAGAAGGCTCTGATCTTGAGACGTGGGATTGGGATACGGGAGGCATGTTGTGGCGGAGCTTTTCCCGCAGGAGAGCCGGCGGCCGGCGTGCGCGCTGGCCTCAACGCGTCAGCGCTTGCCGGGCATCCCTCATCGTGAGCGCAGGACGCGGCCTGTCGAGGCCGAGGTTTGGAGATATGCTTGAACCGCAGGCTTGACGACCTTATCGCGAGGCGAAGACCAGGAGAGAAACAGGAGGGCGTGTTGCTTAGCGATCACCGCGGCGAACTCGAGGAGATAGCCGTAAGGCTGGAAAAGATAAAGGAGTATCTTTGACGTAGAGGGCAAGAGGGCCAAAGCCGCCGAGCTGGAGAAGCAGGCTTCACGTCCCGACCTCTGGGAGGACCAGGAAAAAGCGAGGCGTATCCTGGCGGAGCTGGCGTCCCTGAAGGACACCGTGGAGACCTGGGAGAGGCTGGATGCCCAGCAGCGGGAGCTGGCGGAGCTAACGGAGCTGGCGCAGGAGGAGGAGGACCTGAGCCTGCTGGACGATATCGCCGCGGGGGTAGGCTCGCTGCGGCGGGAGGTGGACCGCCTGGAGGAGAAGAGCCTGCTCGCGGGGGAGTTCGATGCCCGCGACGCCATCGCCAGCATCCACCCCGGCGCGGGAGGCCTGGAATCCCAGGACTGGGCGGAGATGCTGCTGCGCATGTACCTGCGCTGGGCGGAATCGCGGGGGTTCAAAGTAGACCTCAACGACGTGCAGGAGGGAGAGGGCGGGGGCATCAAGAGCGCCACCTTCACTGTGCACGGCCCCTACGCCTACGGCCTGCTCCTACCGGAAAAAGGGGTCCACCGCCTGGTGCGCATCTCCCCCTTCGACGCCTCCAGCCGCCGTCACACCTCCTTCGCTTCCCTGGACGTCATCCCCATGCTGGATGACGAGGGCGAGATAGAGATAGATCCCAAAGACCTCCGCATCGATACCTATCGC
>JACVJG010000518.1 GCA_015711875.1 Candidatus Solincola jinzensis
GCCTCCTTCACGCAGCGCGGCGTGTCGAAGTCGGGCTCTCCCACCTCCATGTGGATGATGTCGTGCCCCTCCCGCCCCATGTGTATGGCCTTCTCCAGCACCTCCATGACGATGAAGGGCGGGATGCGCTCCCCGCGCCTTGCCGGCATCTGAAACCTCCCCTTATCCCGCGATCAAGAGATCGACGAGCCTGATGACCGCCGGCGGCTTCATCGCCACCGCCCGCGTCGCGCCGGCTCATAAACCGGGCTCATGCGATGAAATTATAGAAGAAGGCAGGGTGCTTGGCGAGAACGGTATGGGGCAAGCCCCCGGCCTTTGGCGATGGGAAGGCAAGCGAAGCGATCCGGCACCGATTCAGGGGGCACAGCCGGCTTTTCGCAAGCCGCTTATCGCGCCGGTTCCGGTGCGTTTCGGAAGGCGCTTTCGGGGTTGAAAAACCTAGAGGCCATCCCGTGGCTCCAAAAAGCCGGTCAAGGTCTATGAGGGGTAAAAGACGGCTATCAAAAGCCGAATCTTGGAACCGTGGCGCTACATCCGGTTCCCGAAGCGGCGGGGATGACCGGGCGATGGGGAAAGGGCTATCATTATCGTCAAGGGATGGCGACGCCTCGCCGCCCGCGTGACCGGAAGGAGATGCCATGGACTGGGAAGCGCTGCGAAACCGCATCAAGGCCGATTTTGACGCCAAGAACTCCACCCGGGAGGATGTGCTCAAGGCCTGTCGCTCACTGGTCCAGACCTCCAGTTACATAATCCGCGCCGTGCACCGAGGCGAAAGGGAGGAGGCCCTGCGCCTCATCGCCCAGGCGGAGAAGCTCTCGTCCAGCATCACCCACATGACCCGCGACCATCCGGAGGTATATACAGCCGGCTTCGTCCACGATGCCCAGAAAGAATACGCCGAGGCGCGCGCCACCTTCGCCCTCATAAACGGCGAGCCTTTGCCCGAGCCCGAGGAGCTGGGCGTGGAGTATCCCGCCTACCTCAACGGCCTGGGGGAGGCCGTGGGCGAGTTGCGACGCTCCATCCTGGACCTTATACGCGAGGGGCATCTGGAGCGGGGCGACGAGCTGCTGACCTACATGGACGACATATACTATCTCCTTGTCTCCTTCGACTACCCAGACGCCATCACCGGAGGGCTGCGCCGTACCACGGACATGGCCAGGGCGATCATGGAGCGCACGCGCGGCGACCTCACCACCGCCTTGAGGCAGAGCAAGTTGAAGGAGGCCATCGCCCGACTGGAGAAGAACATAACCAGGTCTTCCGTGGAAGGTCAGGGGGGAGAGAAGGGGTCGCGCGGCAGGTTGCCGGGATGACCCGGATATCCGAAATACCCGCAGGAAGCGATCGCGCGCGTGGATATCCCGGGAAGGGGTTTTAGCATTACCCCAAGCGGCTGCGTTATTCATCCACCTTTTTTACATGGATGGAGTTGGCGAGGTGCCAGCCCACGGTGCGGCGGCTACGGCCCACCAGCGCCTGCAGGGGACCCTTGAAGGGGTCCTTGGCCTCCACCTTGATCTTCACACCCGGCTTTATCCCCAGGGAGGCCATGAACTGCAGCAGCTCCGGCTCGTCGTCCTTGACGCTGATCACCTCTGCTTTTTCGCCCGGCTCCAGCGAGTAGAGGGTTATCTCGTCCACCCTGACGTCTTCCGGCCTGGAGGGGATGGGGTAGCCGTGGGGGCAGACCTTGGGGCGGTTGAGGGCCACGAAGAGGCGGCGCTCGACCTCTTCTGATATGTTGTTCTCGAAAAGGAGGGCCTCCTCGTGGGCCTCGTGCCATTCGAACCCTAGCATGTCGGTGAGGAACCTCTCCACGATGCGGTGCCTGCGGATGGCTTTCACCGAGGCTTTCTGGCCTTCCGGGGTCAGGGTGATGCCGTGATAGGGCACGTAATTGATAAAGCCCCTTTCGGCAAGGCGCTTGAGGGTGTCGGTCACCGTGGAGGGGGCCACGTTCATGGCCTCCGCCAGGGCGGAGGTCGATACCGGACTGGATACGTTTTCCAGGCGAAAGATATGCTTCAGGTATTCACTGAAAGTGTCCTTCGCCGGCGCTCCTCTGCCCGTTTTCATCTCCCCTCCGCCGAGGCCTTGATGTTTTGAGTTTTCCAAATTATAATTTCGGCGTTCCGAATTTTCAAGCCGGCTAGGGGTGAAAAACGAGCCCGCTGGCTGAGTCCACTCTCCCTTGCGGATGGCCGTAGCGGTGGAAGCGGCAGGCTCGTGACCCGGTTCCGGGCAAAGGCAGGAGGGAGTCGCAGTAGCCGTCGTGACGACCGCCCTGCGAGATGAGCTAGGCCGGCGGAAGGGGTGGAAAGTAAATCGCCCCCGCAGCGGTGAAAGGTTACCGAGAAGGGCGTGGCGCAAGCCTGAGCCTCCTTAAGGATGCGGCAGCGTT
>JACVJG010000519.1 GCA_015711875.1 Candidatus Solincola jinzensis
CGAGCGAGCCAGCGAGGTCCAGGCCTGGCACGCATGCGTACGCAACGGGGACCGGAGACGCGTGCGGGAGATCACGGGCCGGGACATGCCAGTCGCCTGGACGGAGACGCAGCGAGCGCGAGCGAGCCAGCGAGGTCCAGGCCTGGCACGCATACAAAGCGCGTGTAAAAAGGCAGGGAGAAGAGGCGTATCGTGAGGATAAGGAAAGGAGGATAGATGCGAACCGGAGATCTCTTAGGAAAAAGGAAAATGCTGGCAGCAACGGCGGCCCTGGCGTTTTTGGCCATGGCCTTTGCCCGCATGGACGAGTCCAGGAAGCGCTTCATCCTGCACCTTCTGAGACAGATGCCGTATCTGCCGGGACGTTATTTCGCTTAAAAGTGCTCATCGCATAGCATGCTCCCTCTTTGCTTTTCAAGAAGTTGAACGGTCGCGATGGGGGCTTCGGGTAACGCATCCGGCATGGTTCGATTCCCTCTTTGGTGACTGCGGAGGAGGAAGTGGGAGAGGAACAGGCAATGGAGAACGGGTTGCGCGTGAGGATACGGTTAAGGGGGAGACCGTAAGCAGGATATAGCGCCTCGGGGCGTTTGGAGGCGATAGCCTTGAGCGAGCTTATCGCGGGTATTTATGTAAACGGGCGGAACAGCGATCCTACCGGAAGCGTGGGCGGGAGACGACGGCGATGAAGCCTCGAAAAATGGGAATAGCTGGGAATGCATGCGGTAAGGGCATGCAGCGCCGATATGCATACTGTCTCCACCAGTAAGTATCCCGAACTGCGGCAAAGGATCAGATAGTGAGAGAAGAGGCGATGGGATAAGTCATAGGGAGGAAGGAAGATGTACGACTATGACGTCATCGTGATCGGGGCCGGAGGCGGGGGGCTTTCGGCCGGCTCCATCCTGGCGAAACAGGGACGCAAGGTGCTGGTGCTGGAGCAGAGTGACCGCGTGGGAGGGTGCTGCTCCACCTTCGAGAGAGAGGGTTACCGCTTCGACGTGGGCGCTTCCATCGTAGAGGTCATCGATTCCATCGAGGAGGCTTTCCGGCGCCTAGGCACAACCTTTCAGGAGGAAGTCGACCTAGTCCCCTGCGACCCAGTGTATTCATGCGTGCTCAGGGACGGCGCCAGGGTCGCCGTTCCTCAGTCCCTGGAGGGTACTGTGGAGGCGCTTTCCCGCCTCTCCGAGCAAGATGGAAGGAAATACCTCGAGTTCGCGCGCCACACCGGGGGTTTTCTGGCCGAGACCCAGAAGGGTTTCTTCACCAGCGCCGTGAACACATTTTTCGACCTGGTGAAGATATTCAGAGCCAGCCCCGGACTCCTCAAGTACCAGGATCTGTTCACCGGCTCTTACCAGGACGTGCTGGGCAGGTTCTTCAAGAGCGGCCGGGTACGGGAGACCATGTCCTTCCAGTCCTGGTACGTGGGACTGCCGCCGGAGCTCGCGCCGGGGGTTTTCTCTATCCTCGGCTACACCGAGCATGAGGGGGTTTGGTATCCCCGGGGAGGCATGATCTCCATACCGCAGGCCCTGGCGCGTTGTGGGGAGAGGCACGGCATGGAGCTGCGCCTCAACGCGAGGGTCGCGAAGTTGATGGTGCGCAACCGCCGCGTGCAGGGTGTGAATCTGACCGACGGTACGGAGATCACCGCTCCCGTTGTGGTGTCAAACATCAACGCCAAAACCCTTTACCTCGACCTGGTGGGAGAGGAGCACCTGCATCCCCTGGCGCGATATGGCATCAAGAGCTACAGTCCCTCTATCTCAGCGGTGATGGTATGCCTGGGCGTCGACTACGAGCCGCCCTTGGACGCCCACCACACCATCATCACCGCGCCCTTCGAGGAGATGAACGATTACTGGTGGAACCGCCTGGAGAAGGGCCTGCTGCCGAAAGAGCAGTTCGGGCTGATCTGCTGGGCGACCAAGTCCGACCCTTCCCTTGCTCCGGAAGGATGTCACGCCATCAATGTGATCATGATGGGGCCCTATGGCCTGAGCGGCACTGACTGGGACAGCGAGAAGCCGCGCTTTCTAGAGGAGGCGATCGCGTATCTCTCACGCAAGGCGGTGCCGGGTCTGGCGGAGCACGTGAAGGTCGCGGAGATAATCACTCCCCTGGATTACGAGCGTCGCCTGCTCTCGCCGGGCGGGGCCATCTACGGGCTGCAGCAGGATCTCTCTGCCCAGCTCTTCTTTAGGCCCCGCTCCAAGTCCAGAAGCGTCGAGGGGCTCTACCTAGCCGGTGCGTCCACTCATCCCGGTGGAGGCGTCCCTACAACCATAGGCTCCGGCATCATCGCCTCCGATCTCATAACCCGCTACGAATAACCGACCACATAACGAAAGAATGCATCGCGAAAGCGATGGCGACGCCCGAAGGG
>JACVJG010000520.1 GCA_015711875.1 Candidatus Solincola jinzensis
GCGTTTTCCCGCTCATCGACGGCCATCGCGCGGCGTTAAGTTCCTTTCTCGCGACTTATAATATTCTCGTCCCGTTCTGGATGCGGCGGGTGATGAGAGCGAAAAGGGACTTCCGCAGGGTCACACCGCGGAGCGAAGCGCGCTTTGGTCGCCGGGCGGGGTCTCCAGGATGGATGATGTGACCCTTTCACCGGGTGAGTCGCGGGCCTGCGCCCTGCGGACCACCGCCTCATCCCGCCCAGCTTCTTGTGTCCTTGGCGTGTTCGGGACGGGCACGGCGGTACGTCGGTTCGTGTCCGGTACATGCGCGAACTCGTTACGCGGGAGAGAATGCCTTGGCGCATGATCACGGCGGACGGCAAAGCGCTTTCCCGGCCGGGAGTAGGCTGGGCATAGGCCTGGCCGTGAACACCGCCTTCCTTTTCGCCGAGGTGGCCTTCGGGATACTGGCGGGGAGCCTGGCCCTCTTGGGGGATGCCGCCCATAACTTCTCGGATTCCTTCGCGTTGGTGCTCTCCCTGGTGGCGGTACGCATGGCCACGCGTCCCTCCACCACGAGGAGGACCTACGGCTACCACCGCCTGGGGATCCTGGCCGCCTTCATCAATTCTCTGGGCATCATCCTGGTCTGTTTCTACCTTTTCTACGAGTCGCTGCGGCGGCTGGCCGAACCGTCAAGGGTGGAGGGCGGGGTGATGATCCTGGTGGCCGGACTGGGTTTCCTGGTCAACGGGAGCGTGGCCCTGCTTTTGAGGAGGGGAAGGGGAGACCTCAACATCCGGAGCGCCTTTCTCCACCTCCTCACCGATGCCCTGGTCTCCCTCGGGGTGGTGGCCTCGGGTACCGTCATCCTGATCACCGGGTGGACCTATGCGGACCCCCTGGCCACCATGATCATCGGTTTGCTCATTCTCGTCAGCGCCTTCCGGATATTGCGCGAATCCTCCCATATCCTCATGGAATCGGTGCCCGCGAGCGTCGATTACCTGGAAATACTGAGCGATATAAAGGGGTTCCCCGGCGTTCTTGACGTGCACGACCTGCACATCTGGGAGATAGGCTCCCGGCAGTACTCGCTCTCCGCACACGTGGTGGTCGAGGACGCGCCGGTGAGCGCCGCCCAGGCGGAGATATCCCGTATAAAGGAGATGCTTCTGGACCGCCATCGCGTGGTTCATGCCACACTGGAACTGGAGAGCGAGCCCTGTGCGCCGGAAGAGGTCTGCCATTTTGAATGAGGCGAAGCGGCCCTCTTGGTTGACGGGTCTCGATGAAACGCAGCAAGACGGGAATTCCCGGATGCGGTGGCCATCCCGCCCTGTCGGGGCGAAGAGAGAACGCGCCGTCCTGAGTGGCGAGAAGAGCTTTGCTTTAAGGGACAAGGGGCTCAGACCTAGGGTTTCGGACCCTCAGGGCATTAGGTTGAGAATGCGGGGTGGTGAGGGAGATCATAGTTGGGGATAAAGCAGGCGGATCTACCGGGCTGCGTAAGTGCTGCGCTGGAATTGGAACGGTATCTGTGGTGGTCAAAGGTATTTCCGGGGGTGAATGCGATGGCGGGGAGGATAAGGGTGGAAAGCTTTGACGGCAAGATGGTTTACATCACTGGCGGTTCCAGCGGAATAGGGTTGTCCACCGCTTGCCTTTTGGTTGAGGAGGGAGCCGACGTGGTCATCTTCGCCAGGGGGAGAGAGCGCCTGGAGGCGGCCCTTGCGGAGATGGAGAAGGGAAGGAAACGGGAGGGGCAGCGCCTCGCCTGGAAGCAGATGGACGTGACCGATCAACGGCAGGTGAGGGAGGTCCTGGAGGAGGCGGTCAGGACATTCGGCCCGCCGGACGTCCTCATCAACTGTGCCGGCCGCGCCTACCCGAATTATTTCGAGAACATCACCTACGAGCAGTTCGACGAGACCATGAGGGTGCACATCTACGGCGTCTGGAACACGGTCTCCACCCTCTATCCCAACCTTAAGGAAAGACGTGGCTACATCGTGAACACCTCCTCGGTCCTCGGTTTCCTGGGCATGTTCGGGTACACGGATTACTGCGCCTCCAAGTTCGCCATCCTGGGGTTCAGCGAGGCCCTGCGCAGCGAGGCCAAGCCTCACGGTGTGGGCGTCTCCGTGCTGTGCCCGCCAGACACGGACACCCCGGGTTTCGCCGTGGAAAACCTTACCAAGCCGCCTGAGACCAGGGCCGTGAGCGAGGCCGGAGGGCTTATGAGGCCCGAGGAGGTGGCCGCCGCCCTCATCCGGGGGATGCGCAAGGGGGAGTTCATCATCGGTCCCGGGTCGGCGGGGATGCTCTACCGCGTAAAACGTTTCTTACCCTGGCTGGTGGACATTTTTTCCGATCGGGCCATCAGGAAGGTGGCAGAGGGTAAGCATAAAG
>JACVJG010000521.1 GCA_015711875.1 Candidatus Solincola jinzensis
ACCCTGGAAGAGGAGTTCAGGGGACGCGCCTTCGCCACCATACAGGTCATCATGCGCGCCTCCATATTCCTCTCCATCATGCTCGCGGGTCCCCTCGCCGACCTCATCACCGGCTTGGGGCGCAGGTTGGGCTTGAGCCCGGTGTCCCTGTGGATAGTGAGGGTGGGCGGGTCCTATAAGGGGCCCATCGACGGTAGAGAGGCGGACTTCCGGTACCTGCTCAACGGGCCTCAGATCATCCTCTTCATCGGGGGTCTGGTGATCCTCGGCGCGGGGCTTTTCGGTCACCGCGCCTTCCATCGTTATTTCGGCTGGGACTTGCATGACAGTATTTTCCAGCGTATCCGCGGGACCGCCATGCCCGGCCGTGATGGTCAGGAGGCGGAAAGCGGCGGCCTGCCCGCGGGCGAGACGCCAGGGGGCGGGAAAGAGGGCGCGCGGGGCGGAGCGGAGCGGTGTCCCGAGGCGGCGACCGCGTGCCAGGGGGGATCGCCGTGCGGGGAGTCGGGCGGAGTAAGCGCGGATAAACCGGGAGAGGGACAGGCGGATAAAGAGGAAGGGCGCGCACCCGGTTTGGAGGCCGATGCGGAGGAACGCGAGATGTTCCCCGGCGGGGGAGTGTCGTGAGGCGCGGAGGCGAGATGGGGAGGCCACTGATGCAGACACGGGGGAGGTGTAGGCCATGGCGGAGGTGAAGGAAAGCGCGGGCGAGGGGGCGCGCGGGGAGATCCGGGCCTTCCTGCCCCTGGGGCGCGAGGTGCGCATGGCGCTGAGGGCGGGGGACCGCCTCCTGCTGAGCGGCAAGATGATCACCGCCCGCGATCAAGCCCACCGCCGGCTGGTGGAGATGCTGGAGCGGGGTGAAACCCTTCCGGTACGCCTGGAGGGAGAGACGGTATATTACGCCGGCCCCAGTCCCGCCCCGGAGGGAAAGGTCTCGGGATCCGTGGGACCCACCACCGCCTCGCGCATGGACCCCTTCACGCCGCGCCTGGCGGCGCAGGGCGTGGCCGCTTTCATCGGAAAAGGCCCGCGCTCCGCCGAGACGCGCCGGGCCCTGCACGAACATGGGGCGCTTTACCTGGTCGCGGTCGGGGGGGCCGCAGCCCTGCTGGGGTCCAGGGTGAGCTCCATAAGGGCGGTGGCGTTTCAGGAACTCGGCCCGGAGGCCATCTACGAGCTCACGGTGGAGGATTTCCCGGTCATCGTGGGTTATGACCTTGCCGGCGGCGACGTGTTCTCCCATCTGGACGGGTTTTGAACCGACCGTAAGCCAGGTTATCGACCTTTGTCCACATGGTGTAAGATATGGGTTTGAGCGGTATAACGGCGGCACGCGAAAGAAGAGGAGGCCATGGCGAACAGGATGGATGCGGTGAGGGGAGGAGGCAGGAGAAGCCTCTTCATCACCTTCGAAGGAGTGGAGGGTTCCGGCAAGACCACCCAGATGAACATGCTCCACGCCCACCTTCTGCGCATGAAGGTGGACGTGGTGGCCACCCATGAGCCGGGGGGCACGCGTATCGGCGAGGAGATAAGGCGCATCCTTCTCGACCCCTCCTTCAAGGAGATGCACCCCATGACGGAGACGGTCCTCTACGCCGCGGACCGCGCCCAGCATTTTTACGAGGTCATAAAACCGGCCCTTGACCAGGGCAAGGTGGTGCTCTGCGACCGTTATATCGATTCCACCCTGGCGTATCAGGGGGTGGCGCGAAGGGTCGGCATGGAGGGGGTGCAGAACCTCAACGAGTGGGTGACCGACGACCATTATCCCGACGTCACCTTTCTGCTGGAGATACCCTTCCGCGTGGGGTTGAAGCGTCTCATGGAGCGCAAGCGGGTGCTGGACCGCATCGAGAGTGAGGCCCAGGCCTTCCACGAGCAGGTGCAGGAGGCATATAAGACCCTGGCCAAGTTCTTCCCGCACCGCTTCGTGATCCTCAACGGCGTCGACAAGCCGGAGAACATCCACCACCAGGTCATGCAGGTGGTGACCCCCCTGCTCTCCTGAGCTTCGGCGCGCACACGGTCTCAACGGGCCTTCTCCGGCGTGTGGGGCGCGCTTGCGCGGTGTGTCCGGATCCCTCCTTCCGCGGGGCGCCGGGAGGCGGTCGCGGGCCTTAAAGGCTTTACGAGAAAAGCGGGGGCGCGTTAGGGGTCCTGTTCCCGGCCAGCGAGGGCCGAGGGAAGGGAGCGGACCGGCGGGCGCGGCAAAGTCCGGGGAGGTGGAGATGCGCCTGGTGCCATGCAGGGGATGGAACGACGTGTACGGCCAGGACAGAGCGGTCGCTTTCCTGCGCGGCATCCTGGAAAGAGACGAGATCCCTCACGCCATGCTTTTCAGCGGTCCGCGCGGGGTCGGCAAACGCACCACGGCATTGCTGT
>MU158568.1:0-794 GCA_015711875.1 Candidatus Solincola jinzensis
GATGACCCGGCGCGTGGCCTCGGTCTCGGCCAGAGCTGGCCGGCTCTCCGCGTAGTCCCGCGGGTCCCAGCGACCCGCCGCGATCAGCTGCGCGGTGGCAAGGTCGAGCATGGCGCGCATCCCATACCTGGCCTTGGTGGGCAGTCTCATCTCGCCCCGTCCTTCCTCCCTCGGCTTCCCGCCGTGGGCCGCGCTCCTACCGACGACACCTCCCTGATCCTCTCCACGATGCCGGGAAACACGTCCAGCACGTAGTCGATCTCTTCGGCACGGTTGTAACGCCCCAGCGAAAACCTCAGGCTGCACTGGGCGATGCGGGGGGGAACTCCCATGGCCAGCAGGACGTGGGAGGGCTCCACCGACCCCGAGGTGCAGGCGGAGCCCGTGGACACCGCCACTCCCGCCATGTCCAGGGCGAGCAGCAAGGCTTCTCCCTCCGCACCCTCGAAGCTCAGGTTCAAGACGTTGGGCAGCGAGCGCTCGGCGCTGCCGTTGCGGCGCACCCCGTCGATCCTCTCCATGATCCCCGAGGCGAGTTTATCGCGCAGCGCGCCCAGTCGTGACGCCGTCTCCTCCACCTCCGCGGTGGCCAGCCGCAACGCCCGCGCCATAGCCACGATGGCGGGAACGTTCACCGTTCCCGGGCGCAACCCGTTCTCGTGATGACCCCCCTGCATGATAGGGGCTATCTCGGTGCCCTTCCTGATATACAGGGCCCCCACGCCCTTGGGGCCGTAGAACTTGTGCCCGGAGAAGGCGATGAGGTCCGCCCCCAGCTCGCGCACGTCCAGGCG
>MU158568.1:804-2382 GCA_015711875.1 Candidatus Solincola jinzensis
CCTGCACGGCGTCGCAGTGGAAGAGGATGCCGCGCTCGCGCGCCACGCGGCTCATCTCCCGCACCGGATGCAGCGTGCCCGTCTCGTTGTTGGCGAGCATGATGGAAACCAGCACCGTGCGCTCCCCAAGCGCATCGCGATACCGCTCCATGTCCACGACCCCCTCGGCGTCGACGGGGAGGTAGGTGACCCTGAACCTCTCACGCTCCAGCGCCTGGCAGCAGTGCAGTACGGCATGGTGCTCGGTAGCGCAGGTCACGATATGGTCGCCGCGTTCCCGGGCAGCCATGGCGGCGCCGCGGATGGCGAGATTGTCGCTTTCCGTCCCGCCGCTGGTGAACACGATCTCCTCCGGTATCGCTCCGATGCAGGCGGCGAATTCCTCTCTCGCCCTCTCCAGGGCCTCGCGCGCCGCCTGGCCGATGCGGTGCGCGCTGGAGGAGTTGCCGCAACATTCCCGGTAGGCGACGACCATGGCCTCCAGGGCCTCATCGCGCAGGGGCGTGGTCGCCGCGTTGTCCATGTATATGGGTTTCATTATCCTCATCCTTCCATATAATGCCAAATGACGGCCGTGCCTTCGCCCGGCGGAGCGAAGCCTCTCAACCGCGAGCTTCTCCCGCCTGGGCCACGCCTCCACCTGCCTCCTTCAGCAGCGGGTCGAACAGCCAGGTGGAGAGGTAGCGCTCACCGCAAGATGGGATCATCACCACCACCAGCTTGCCCTCGTTCTCCTCCCGCGAGGCCACCTTCAAGGCCGCCCAGGTGGCCGCGCCCGAGGAGATGCCGGCGAGGATCCCCTCCTCCCTGGCCAGCCTCCGCGCCGTTTCGCCCGCGTCTTCCTCCGTTACCGTCACCACTTCGTCGATGAGGTCCACGCGCAGTATCTCGGGCACGAACCCCGCCCCGATGCCCTGTATGCGATGGGGGCCGGGCTTGCCGCCGGAGAGGACGGGGGAGGCGGCCGGCTCCACCGCCACCGCCCGGAAGGATGGCTTTCTTGCCTTGACGGCTTCCGCCACCCCGGTAATAGTGCCCCCGGTGCCCACCCCGGCCACCAGGATGTCCGCCCGCCCGCCGGTGTCCTCCCATATCTCCCGCGCCGTGGTCTCGCGGTGCACGGCGGGGTTGGCGGGGTTGCGGAACTGCTGGGGCATATATCCGCCCGGGGTGCGCTCCAGGATGTCCTCGGCCCGGGCGATGGCGCCCTTCATCCCCTCCGCTCCCGGGGTGAGCACCAGCTCAGCCCCCAGCACCGCCAGGAGCTTCCTGCGCTCGACGCTCATAGTGTCCGGCATGGTGAGGATAAGCCGGTATCCCTTCGCCGCGCAGACGAAGGCCAGGGCGATGCCGGTGTTGCCGCTGGTGGGCTCGATGATCACGCTCCCCTCGCCGATCAGGCCCTTTTTCTCCGCATCCTCGATCATGCTCACGCCTATGCGGTCTTTCACGCTGGAGAGGGGGTTGAAGAACTCCAGCTTTGCGAAAACCTCCGCGCGGCACCCCTCCGAGACGCGGTTCAGCCTTACCAGTGGCGTGTTCCCGACCGTCTTGGTTATATCCGCGTTCAATCTCAAC
>JACVJG010000524.1 GCA_015711875.1 Candidatus Solincola jinzensis
CACCATGGCCTCGGAGAGCTTGGTGGCGGCGATGTAGCTGGCGTTGTCCTTGGACTTCAGCCCCTCCCAGACAAGGTAATCGCCCTCCACCTTGGGCTTGCTGAAGCCCTTAACCCCCTGCCACCCGGTGTTCTCGTCGAAGGCCTTCTTCTCCCGCACGTCGAAGGTACCGTCTCCCTTGAGGGTGAGTATCTCGAAGACCTGTACCTCTTCAATCTCGCCGCTCCAGTCCAGGGTACAGAAGACGAACTCGGAATCCACGACGTCGCTCTTCTCGGCCGACGTGGTGGTGGCTCCGGCCGGCAGGGCCATAACGAGCGTGGCCGCCAGTCCCAGGGAGAGAAGGAGGGCCAGCGATCTCTTCACGTGCTTCATGCTCACCACCCCCCTATTCCTTCGCCGACTCCACCGTCTCCGCGGCCTCCGCCTGGCGGTAGAGGATGACCGCGCTGAGCACCGCCGCCAGGAGCATCCCGAAGAGCAGGGACAGTATGCTTCCCAAAAGGGTGGTCAGGGCGCGAGGCAAGGCCTCCACCGGCTTCTCGGCGAACAGGTAGTCGAACCGCGATACCGCGCCCAGAAAGGACCCCCAGCCAACCAGGTACATGGGGAGGATCTCCCGCAGCTTGGGGATGGATACGAGGCCGGCGATGAGGATGAAGATCAGGCCGGCCAGCGCTACGGAGAGACCGTAATAGAGCGGGAACACCTGCATGTAGAGAACGAAGGTGATGAGGCCGGCGATGATCCCCAGTACCCCTCCCAGGGTCATCCAGGGAAGGGAACGCATGAGAGCGGGTCCGTAAGCCAAGCAGACCCCAAAAGATACCAGTGCCACCCAGTAGGCCTTGGCCCCCAGGTATTCGTGGAACCAGATCCAGAAGAAGGCCACCACGGCGAGGACCACGGCCAGGATGGCGTTACGAGTAACGTTTTTCATCACAACCCCCCTCCACGTCGAACCCGGGACCGCTTTCGTGCGTCCATGGTCTTCCCCACCTATCTATGCGAAGCGATAGACGATCCATCCCGTGGAGATGGATTCCAGCACTCAGGTACGTTATCACCTCCTTCAGCCGAGCAACCCTTTACACGCTCTATTATCTGACCATTCGCTCGTTGTAGCAACACAAAAAGGGCTCAAATGTATTCTTTCACGCATCCAGGGCAAAAACCACCTTCTCCAAATTATTCCACCATTTTCCTTACGTTCCCTTCAAGCCGCATTCTTCCTCCGGGCCTATCCGGACGGTTGGCAGTTCTTAAGTTCGTCTAGCCCTTCTTGCCGATCCTCGTTATTCCCGTCCCCAAGTCCTGAGTTTGAAAAGCCGACTTTATTTTATTTCTATCGGCCAGCGCCGATCTCGGTTTTAGGGTCATGCGCATATGGAGTGGTCATTCGCCGGTAGGATGGATCGCCCGCGGGCCGGGATCTCAGCCCCTGTTCCCCTTCATCATCCGGCGCAGGGCCAATAGGTTGGCCAGGGGCTCGGGCGGGAGCTCGCGGGCTCCTCCCAGGAACTGGGAGAAAAGGGTAACCGAGGCGCAGAACTCCACCGTCTCCAGGCGGTGATAGGCCTGCTCCACGTCGCTCCCCCAGCAGAGGACCCCGTGGTTCTCCAGGAGTACTGCGTCGTATCCGTCCAGGTAAGGGACCACGGCCTCCGCCAACTCCGGGCTCCCGGGCGGCCGGAAGGGGACCAGCGGGACCTCGCCCAGAAAGATGACCGCTTCGGGAACGAGGTGAAGGTCAAGCGCTCTGCCGGCCACGGCGAAGGCGGTGGCCAGTGGAGGGTGGGCGTGAACCACGCCGCCGATGTCCTCCCGCTCGCGGTATACGCGGAGGTGCATGGGGGTCTCCGTCGTGGGGTGTCCCTCGCCCCGGAGCACCTCTCCCTCGAGGTTGACGGCCAGGACCTGCTCGGGACGCATGAATCCCTTGCTCACCAAGGTGGGGGTTATGAGAACCGTTTCCTTGTCCAGACGAGCGGAGATGTTTCCGGAATTGGCGGAAGCCATCCCCCTCTGCCACACCCTCCTCCCGATCTCGCATATCAGCTCGCGAAGATGTCCCTCATCACTCATCGCCCGTACCTGCCTTTCCTCCTGTGCCTCTCCGCGGCCGACGGGGTCTTTCGTGCGTCCGCCGGTTTATTACATCTTAAACCCTGTGCAAACGGGAGAGAACAGCCCTAGCCAAGGACGGCGGGAGAGAGAGGAATGAAGTTAACGGCACGTTTTCGGCGGCGTCTATTTCCCGCGTCCGGGGGTCAGAAGATCTTCTTCCCCCACCAGCGTTCCTTGGAGCGTGCCTGTTCCTTGTTCCTGTAGGTGCGCACGTTTATCTTGCTTTTAACCGTGGGAACCGGGGGCGGTT
>JACVJG010000525.1 GCA_015711875.1 Candidatus Solincola jinzensis
ATACTCACCTCCGCCGCCGCCACGGCGGATTTCCTGCTGGAGAACTACGAGCTGGAGGGGAAAGGAGCCTATTTCATCGGGGGGCAGGGGCTCGAGGAGGAACTGGGCCGCACCGGTCTCGCCCTTTTATGGGGGGAGGAGGGGAAAAGGGCCGACTTCGTGGTGGTGGGGTGGGACACCGACCTCACCTACGAAAAGCTGCGCATCGCCTGCCTGGCGCTGCATGCGGGGGCCGTTTTCGTGGGCACCAACGCGGACGCGACATTCCCCGCCCCTGACGGCCTCTGGCCCGGCGCGGGATCGATCCTGGCGGCGCTGGAGAGAGCGGCGGGAAGGGAAGCGCTGGTGGTGGGAAAGCCCAACCCCTACATGCTGGAGATGGCCCTGGGAAGGGCGGGAAGCAGAGCTGACGCGACCCTCATGATAGGCGACCGCCTGGAGACGGACGTGCTGGGGGGATGGAGGGCGGGCCTGGACACGTGCCTGGTTCTGACGGGAGTGGCCAGAAGGAAGGATCTGGAAGGCTTCGCGCCACAGCCGGACATGGTGGTCGAGAGCCTGCGGGAGTTGCTGTGAGGCGAGAAGAGCCGAGGGAATGGACGCGACGGCTTTACCACAGGTGGCTGCCGCCGGGACCCGATGCCCATACCACCTACCTGCATCTGGCGCGACTTCATTGCCCGCCCGGGGGGAGAGTGGTAGACCTGGGATGTGGGGGAGAGGATTATCTCTCATGCCTTTCTGACATCGCTGGCGAGATCGTGGGGGTGGACGCGAGAACGGGGGGAGGAAGCTATCGGCGCTATCTGCAGGCGGACCTGGAGGGGGAGCTTCCCCTGGAGGCGGGAGGCGTTGACCTGGCGGCATGCAAGTTCGTGCTAGAACACCTGGAGGACCCACGGGGTTTCATGCGCTCCGTGCGCGAGAAGCTCGCCCCGGGGGGGAAACTGCTGATCATGACCGCAAACGTCCTCTACTACCCTTACGCGGCGAATCTCGCGCTCTCCAGGCTCCTCTCTCAGGAGGCCCGCATGCGCCTGGTGGGGCGCTTGAGCGGCAGGGAGGCGGGGGAGATCTTCCCGGTCCGCTATCGCTGCAATACCCCCCGGGCCCTGCGCCGGGGGATGGAGGCGGCGGGGTACGAGGTGCTGCACCTGCGCACATATCCCGATTTCCTGGTCACCGCCTTCAATCGCCCCCTGGGGGCGCTGGCGGTGGCATACGAGAAAGCCGTTTCTCTTCTCGGTCTGGAGGGAGCCGGGGGGTTCATGGTGGCGCTGGGGCGAAAGGCTTGAGGGGAGGCGGGAATGGCGCCGGCCTTCTACCGCAAGCGTGAGGCGAAGGAAGCGGCTGCGGTCCGCGGAGGCATCGCGGAATGGTACTGCGACCCCGTGCCTTTAAGGTTTCAAGACGTCGCAGGCGGCGGTAGCCACCTGCATGTGCTCTTGTGGAGGTCATAGCCCATGCTGCCGTTGTTCGACCGCAATCCCACCCGCAGGGTGCCTGTGGTCACTATCTCGCTCATATTCGCTAACCTGGCCGTGTTCCTTTTCATGCTCACCCTATCGCCCTCGCGTTACGATGCCTTCATCTACCGCTACTCCGTGGTGCCCTGGGAGATCGTGCATGCCGCTCCCCTGCCCTACCCGGCGCTGCAGCAGCTCTTCTCCGGGCCGGTGCCCGAGGTGTCCGGGAAGGCGGTCTACCTCTCATTGCTCACCTCGCTGTTCCTGCATGCGGGATGGCTCCATGTCCTTGGCAACATGCTTTTCCTCTGGATATTCGGGAACAACGTGGAAGACGTCATGGGACACCTCGGGTTCGCGGTCTTCTACCTCTTGTGCGGGGTTTTCGGAACCCTGGCGCACGTCGCCGTCTATCCCCAGAGCTTCAATCTCCTGCTGGGGGCCAGCGGGGCCATCTCTGGGGTCATGGGCGCGTACCTGATCCTCTATCCGCGCGCCTGGATCTTCACCTGGGTGGTGTTTCTCATCCTGCCCGTGCCCGCCTTCATGGTCATCGGGGCCTGGATCCTTTTGCAGGTCGTGCAGGGGCTGACCTCGGTGGGGTTGGGCGCGGGGGGCACGGCGTGGTTCGCGCACCTCGGAGGCGTGGCCATGGGATTGATTGTCACCTCTATACTATATCCCGCCCTGAGGAGAAGGAGGGACCGCCTCGCCCTGCTTCCCGAGCTTCACTGGTGGCAGCGGGGAGGGGGATCGGGTCCGGAGAGCGGCCCCTTCTAGCGCGGACATGCGCGGGCCGAGCGTTGAGGGTACGGCGCGGGATAAGTCCGGCAGGCGAGGGGGCCGGTCCGCGCATGCCGCCTCCTTGCAGATGGGCGGTCCCTAGCGGCGGCATGCGGGCGGCGAGGG